>DAOVDU010000090.1 GCA_030669305.1 Candidatus Aminicenantota bacterium | reverse complement strand
ATTTTTGTAAGTTTCTTTTATTTCTTCTGATAATGATGTTTTTTCATATTTTCGTTTGTATTGGTTATCCTCATATCCTGTGAGGATCACAGGCTGTCTGAGGCCTTTCAGAAACATCAAGCTAACAAAAATCAGAAAGATGATCTCGGCTACGATGTATAAATACATGACAATGGAACTCTCCGTCGTAATCCATAGGATGTAGTTAATAAATCTCAATGATTTCCAGCTAATAAATCCAAAAACCACGAAATTCAACCATGAGAGATTGATATGTTCGATAGTGGAAAAGACATTTTTTATCTTTATTCTGTAATTCCTCAAAATAATCAAGGAGGCAACAGCATAACAAAAAAATTGCAGGTAACGAAAAAAGTCAAAAACCCGACTTTCCATAAGGCTAAAAAGCGAATCTGTTTGCAATATTTCCCTTAATGAGTCTGCACTTTTGATATGGAACTTGAGAGTTATCAGAACAAGGAAAAAAAGAAACGGGATAAAATGAAGCAAATAGACTTTCCGAAATTTAAAGTCTTTTTTGGTAAAGGAGAAAATGTATAAAAACAGAAAAGGAATGTAGACGTAATGAAAAGGATATTCTATATAAAAAATATGGGGAAGGTTAACAATAGCTAGATTCTCTAGCGCCTGGAAATGGACAAGAACTCCGCCGATTTCTGTTACAGCTTTAGAGAGCAAAAAACCAGCAAGAATCAAATTGCTTGGCCGCCTCTTATGCTTTTGAGTCAGCAGATAGAAGGAAAAGAATAGACATTGGAATATGATGATGAGATGGAAAATATTTTTAATGTCGTGGAGCATAATTTGGAATTTTACCATATAGGAACCCAACTTTAAAAGTTTTTTTATTTACTTTCAATGATATATGCTTATTAATATGGTTTTTCACGAAATCAAGGGAATCACTTTGTTTGTCACCTTCCCTTTAACCATACTGGGCATCATCCACTTTTAATTATTTATTTTTTGCAAATCACAAAACATGCTGTTGGGCACAGTTCCTCAATCACTCTTCTTTCCTTTTCTCTATTTTGAACGCTTATTTGAGTTTTTCAATGAAATCCTCACGTACAGGATAGAAAATGTCCAGCATAACAAAGGGCTCATCGCTAATACAGGTATCACTATGGGGAACATTTGCTGGAATACAATAGAAATCCCCTTTTTGCACAATTCTCTCCTCATCGCCAATGTACAGCGAAGCTTTGCCATTGTAGACCATCCCAACCTGTTCATGGGGATGAGAATGCATTGGCACGGAATGACCAGGTAAAGTTGTATTGAGAACCATCATCAAGGATGTTTTTGAAGCGCCTCTTCTTTTCACAGCAGGAAGGCAAGGTGAGTTATCAGTACGGTAAAGAGAAGGCCGAGGTGGAGCAGATGGATTATAAGGATGGGCTGAGATGACAAAAAATGCCCCTCTTTCTCTTTGATTCTCAACAAATTATCGCTATAATACACATGACTATAAATCTAAGAGGGTGGAAATAGAACAAAAATGATAGAGAATTACGGTTTTAATAGATTTTTTTAGTTAACAAAATCATTTTAAAGGAGGTATTTATGTTAACAAAAACCAGATCCATCATGGGAGTTACCTTTCTAGGCATCTTCATTATTGTCTCATTCGTAAACCTTGGGGCGGATACGAAAGTGACTAAGGAACAATTTGAAAAGGGTCTCGAAATCATAGGAGAAAAGGGGTATGTGTTGATCGGTTATTATAAACCTGCGGGTAGTGATCAGGAGATTGCTGAGAAAATAACAAGCTATGAAGCCATGATAGAATTGGCAAAAAAAGAAATCACAACAAGATTTGTTCTCTATAACCCTAAAACGGAGGATAGAATTGAGGTGACCAAGATCGAGGGTAATGAGATGCAAACAAAATCAACCGGGGAAAACATATGGAAGCAGGTTTGTTCGGCACTCGGTGTCTATAATCAATGTAAACAATTTTTTAAATGGTGATAATTTATAGGAGTGTATGATCTGCTCCGGCTCTTTTCTGAGACATCAGAGTTACAGTACAGACATTTCATCATCCCCTAACTCCCATAGCTGAATTGACTCAAGAACAATAAATGTGTGAGTATTGCTTATGATGGGCAATACCTATGTAATTCATTTATGCACCCCCTATTATTGAATTTTTTCTATATCAACAGATTCTCCTCCTATATCAAAGGCAATTTTTTCTTTTAAAAATACTACTATAAGCCTTCAACTAAAAGAGGATTATTGGGATACGGACTATTAACTGATAATTAAAAACATAGGAATTTACTTTTTGGGGTTGGTCTGATTTCTACTCATTATTACTCAATTTCAACCCTATGGCCTGCTACATTAGCAATATTAAAGTAAAGAAACATATCCAGTCAATAAAAGATTCGCATGAAAGAGGAAATATCGGTGAGAATCCAGGAATATCATCTCTGCCCAGCCTCTTCCCGGGTCTTAATATAATGGATGTCAACATTTAAACGCTATAAAGTCATGTGGAAAATCTGACCTGACGCTAACTTGGCGACTAAGGGCCATGAGATGAGGCAACTAATAATATTGAATGAGAAAGGAAGTGATATGAGAATCCTTATTTTCATCTGTTTTTATTTATAATAAAAATCACAGCTTCGGGATCTGAGGCTTCCGCCCGCCTCATTTCAGTTGAAGAAGACCTCAAGCATCACCTTTTTTAAAAGCATGCTCCGTTTCAACGGTGAAGAATTTATAATCTTCGTAGAGAACAACTGTTTTTGATTGTTGGTATCTTCTTCTCCCCCTGATGATATAAACCTCATCAAGGGAATATTTGCTTGGAAATCTGATTCCGTTCTTCTCAAAGCCATATTCTGCGAGCAGGGTAAGATGTGGTTCAGCTCTGAGCTTTTTTGCTGTTTCCTCCACACGATCATATCCTTTTATAGAATGCTGAAACCACTCAATTTTCAGAATGCTGAAATCACTTTTCCTCACCCAGATTTTTCCGGACAGATGATGGAATGTGTATCCCGGTTTGAGCACTGCCTCTATGATTATTGTTTTATCCCCCCTGAGTTTTTCTTCTTTGAGAATTCTATAATCATGGTAAGTCTGCCAGTATGAGCTGAGGAGCCCTATGGGTCCCAATACGATGTTTTCATGTTTGAATGCTCTTGTTTTTAACGGGGCATTCTCCTCATGTTTTTTCTTGCCGTTTTCCTCAATGAGTATTCTTTGCTCTTTTATATCATTCCTATTTCTGTATAGTTGATAATCATAGATATAGACATTCTTTACAGTACTTCTGTATGCTCGGGGATATCCTCCGAGACCTTTAGATGGAACTGTATATCTGCTGGATATTTTCTCCGTTATTTTTTCTTTGCAGACAAAAAAAAGGACGGAATTGCTCAATCTTTCACAATATTCTGCACACTTCTTTAATACAGCCTCTAATTCTACTTGACTGGTTGAATGAGGATTGGCTTTCTGACTATAAACTTGGGTCGAAAAGATAATGAAAATAAGAACTGAAATAAATGTTCTCAGCTTTTTCATTTTTGGCTCCCCATTTGTAATTTTAAATTTCATAAAGTGTCATGTCAAAGTTTGCTCGCGGTTGGGCCGGAGGGAATGCCTCAGACTTTTCCGCGAAAGGAGATAGAAAAGAGACGAGGTAATGCATTATCTCTTCTGTGGCGCCGACGATCTAACCGAAAATTCGGCCGTCATCTGGGAACTGGATTTTGTCTCCGTATCTTCAGCGAGAAGATGCAGCAGATACTGGCCTGGCTGAAGCTCAGGAACCTCGATTTCGAGGAAAAGGACATCGGCCTCCTCTTGTCGTACGCTGCTCAGAAGGCTGAAAGTCAAGGGGATTTTTCGGTCACTTTCCTTGGGCTCGAGCCAGACAGAAATCTGAATCTCGGGCTCTTTGGCTCCTGCCCAAATGCATCTCAGTACGGCATATAGCGACGATGTCCCTTGCTGCAGCTCGCCGATCAGGGGAATGTATTCCTTAGATTGGAAGGGAAAGACCTGGAAGAGCGAAACGCTCTTTAAAGCGTCATCTTTTCCTTGGTCAAAAACATGGACATACTGAGTTTCCTGGCCGGAAATGAGGAGTAAAGGTGGATAAAGCTTCAGGTCTGCGGCCGCGGCTTCAGGCGTCTCGACAAAGCAGGCACCGACCGCGCCTTTTCCGTTATCCAGGTTTCTGATGACGACCCGGCAATCGTACCGGCCTGGTGCCAAAGAGGCGGTTGAATATTGGTAGACCTTTTCCTGGCTGTTTGTCCCCCAGTCGATCACCATTCTCTTGCTGTCAACAATGGTCTTGTTCTGGTCAAAGATCAGGCTGATAAATTCAGTGTTATCTCCGACAGCTTCCCGGACTCTCTGGACGGGGATCTCGGAAATGAGAAGAGTGTTGAGTTCTTTTTTATCAGAAAAGGGAAGCGCGATCATGGGAAAATTCAGGTGCGGCTCGAAATAGGCTTTCTCCCCCAAGGCAAAAGCTAGAAGGTGAAAATGCTTTTCGACAGGAGAAAACCGGTTGAAGGGAAGAGGATTAAAATAGCCTCTTTGGGCGTAGACTTTGTATCCTTTTGTTTTAACCTCCACCTTGATATCATGAAATTTTCCGTCCCAGGTGGATTCGATCGAATATCCGAGGACGTAATAATTGCTGGTCGCATTCTGGATGTCCTCGGCAATCTTGGAATAATAGTTGACATCGTGTAAGTATTTTCCTCCGGTCAGCTTGGAGAGATAGTCCAGCGCGTCCTCGGGGAGTACTTTGATTTTTCCCCAGCCAGTGATTGTGTTGACAGAAAAGACCGGGCAGCTAGCCGATGCAAGCTCCTTGCTCATGGCAAGGAAAGCTTCGCCTTGGGGAGTTCCTCGCTTCAAGACGCTTCTTCCATATCCCCTCGAAAATAGGATGACGTTTTTTTGACCGGGGATGTGACGAAGAGCCTTGGCTAGCTCCTGGATGCTTGAAGAGAATCTGAGCGATGCGCCTCTGCGTTCTGTGGCTGAAATTGATCCAGTGATCAAATCACCTTCCATTCCCATGACGCTGTGCCCCAATGCTGCCCATGAATCCCACCCTCCTTTTACTCCCGGAATCGCTCGGATTTTCTTAATCGCCGCCCGAACCTTCTGATGGTCTGATGTCAAATACTCGTGAAGGGTCACCCCCCTCATAAAGGAGTAGGATAAGAGGGCGATTTCATCGCCCGGCTGAGCTTTGGTATCTATAAATTCAAGGGCGGCATTCCTTGATTTCGCAACTCCCTCAAGATCATTGTTTTCATAATCGATGAGAAAGAAAAACTTGCGGTTCATAATAGACGACACGTCCCGCGCCGGAGATGGCTTGGATTCTTCAGGCTTCAGTTCCGGAACGTATAAAAAGTGTTTTTCGAAATCTGTAATGTCCTGAAGTTTGCCGTTATCATAGAGGACGAAATCAGACTTCTCCAGGTCTCGGGCCGGATTTCCTTTGGGATCCACGACATAGACCTGGACGAGCTTGAGCATCACGGTCACTTCATGTTGAAGGAGCTCTTGAGACGCTTTGGTTTTGGTTTGAGCCGAAAGCGCTGGCGTCTCGGGAATGCCGGTCTGTAAAAAGAATTTACAGATCAAGAAGAAAACGAACGGGATTCTTTTCATCGTAAATCTCCCCCTTATACATAAAACATAGGAATTTACTTTTTGGGGTTGCTTTGATTTCTACTCATTTTCGTTCAATTTCCACCCTCTGAGTTGCTCCATTAATAATAATACATAGAAGAAACATATCCAGTCAATAAAAGATTCGCATGAGAGAGGCGATATCGGTGAGAATCCAGGAATATCATCTCTGCCCAGCCTCTGGAAGGATATATTTTCAATATGGATTTTCTCCGAACTGGACATCAGCTTTTACTGAGTTCCCAGCCACTTACAAGGCAAACCGATGGAGCATAGGATTGGGCGTTGGAAAGATCTGTATGCGTTTAGTTACACATGACCATATCTAGGGACAGTAAAAACTTTGAAAAAGAATGTCATAGTCCATTATTACTTGGCATAAAGATTGCAGCTAAAACTATGCAAGGAGACATCAAAATACAGAGGGGAATTTAATGAGACTACAAGGTCATCTTAAAAGTCTACTAGTAGTATGCCTTTTTCCGCTCACTATTTATGCGTTAAACTCAGATGCTTCTGAATGGAAACTTAAAATCTCAGTTGAAAAAGCAAATATTCGTCTGGAGCCTAATGTAGAGAGTCCGGTTGTATCTACCGTATTGAAAGGAACGATTCTCGATTCGTATGAAAAGGTAGGTGAGTGGTTCCGAGTGGTCGTAGGACCTGATGAGAAAGGATTTTCGATTATCGGATTTATTCACTCAAGCGATGTAGACATAATAGAGGAAAAGACTACTAAAGAACCGGATTTTTGGGAAGAAGAACCTGAATTTTTCGAGGGAATTGGATTAAGAGTAAAGCTTAGTGGAGGCCTGGACTATTTTTATTCAGGGGACATTGAAAAAGGGACAAGAGGTATGTATGATTCGACGGCTTATTTTTTTTCCTCCGGAGGTTACACACTGGAACAGGGGACAGAATCATTCCATACAGGCTTTGATGTCTCTGGAGACATCATTTTCTATGTCAAACCTCAAGTTGGGATTGGAATCGGAGGAGGTTATATGCAAGCCACTGGGACAAATTATCTCAATGTGTCTGGAAAGGACATACCATGGATGTATCAATTTGGTGGCAGCCTCAGGATAACTGCCGTTCCTATCAGACTGGGATTATTTTTCACCCTTCCTGTTCATCGATTATTTTCCATAACTTTTAACGGTGGAACCTCTCTCTACATGACTAACTATTCCAATGCTTTGGCTATGGACTGGAAAGATATGAAGAGTATTTTTCACAAGGCAAATGCCAAGGGTCTCGGATTTCATGGGGGGATTGGGCTTGAAGTCAATTTAAACCAAAGAGCTGCCTTTTTTATCGAAGGTCAAGGGAGATATGCCAAGATTTCCAATTTCAAAGGGAAGGCTACTGAAACAGAGTATGTCGTTTCCAAATCTTATGTTGGGTATGTTAGCTCGGAAGAAAAAGGAACCCTTTATTACCTGGAAGATGAAAATTTCCCATCTTTAGTCATTCGTAAAAATGAACCCTCTGGGTTCAAAACCATTAGAAAAGCCGCATTTGATTTCAGTGGTTTTAGTCTTTGGGCTGGAGTGATCATTAAATTTTGAAACTGGGGAACAATAATTTATGCAAATTAAATGGAGTTTTTAAGATGAAACAAAAACCTTTTAGAGGCGCATTTATAATAATTCTTTTAATTTTTGCTTTAACTCTTTATGCAAAACAAAATCCCAAACTACCCGAAAAACATAAGAAATGGATAAAAGAAGAGGTGGTTTATATCATTACTCCCAAGGAAAAGGAGGTTTTTTACAAGCTGGAAAATGACAGGGAAAGG
>DAOVDU010000118.1 GCA_030669305.1 Candidatus Aminicenantota bacterium | reverse complement strand
TGCTTTTTTAATACTTGGGACTTCCTTGATAACATTTTTCAACTTATTCTCAAGCCCGATAGTCTTAAGCATTATGTTTTTATACTCATTATAAAGAGGGTATTCCTTATTTATAAAATAAAGTCTTAAATTTCCTCTGATATTGTGCTTTAAAATGCCATTTTCTTCTAATTCTCTTAATTTTTTTACCAGATTTCTCTTATCTAAATTGAGCTTTCGTGCTAGCTCATTTATGTATAGCTCTTCATGCGGATTGATGAAAAAATAATTCAACAACTTTTTTGTTATTTCTGATCTCAAGGAAATCATGTTATCATCCTAAATGACACCGATAAGTGTAATAAATTACACCGCTTTTGTCAATGAAATACCCATGGACTGTCGTAAGGTAAAAAGGGGTCGCGTCTCAATATTTGACATTAGAGACCTATCTTAAAATTTTAGACTAATGTCAAATGTTGAGACGCGACCCCTTTTCTTCATTGATCAAATGTTTTCGTGCAATGATAACCCGAGGTATGCCTCTCAAGTCATCAAAACACTCAACTTTACTCCACTCAGGACCAAAAAACGAAAGAACTTTCTCCCTCTGTTTAACGCCGATTTCAAAACATAGATAGCCTTCTGGCTTTAAATATTTTATAGCACCTCGAATTAAGTTATGAATCACTTCCAGTCCTGTTTTTCCTGCTACAAGCGCTTTCTTCGGCTCATGATTTTTTATTTCCTTCTGGAGTTTTTCCCATTCTATCTCTGAAACATATGGAGGATTAGAGACGATAAAATCAAATTTTCCCTCTAAATCAGGCTTTTTCAGAGGAAAAAACAGGCTGCCCCGGATGAATGTAATGCGGGAAATTTTTTGGAGGGAAATATTCAATTGAGCTGCTCTTAAAGCTTTTTGCGATATGTCGGTGGCAATAATCCTTGCCATAGGGAATTCTTTGGCTATTGAAACTGCAATATTCCCTGCTCCTGTTCCAATATCTGCAATGAGTTTTTCTTCGTGTGATATTAATTCAATCACTTTCTCCACTAACAACTCAGTTTCTGGACGAGGAATTAAAACCCCAGGGAAAACCCTGAAAGGAATGGACCAGAATTCTTTTACACCCGTTAGATAAGCCAGAGGGAAACCTTCCAGCCGCCTTGAAATTAATCGATAGAATAGTTTTTCTTGTCCTCTAGAAAGTTCCGTCTCTGGAAAGGCATAAAACTCTTCCTCTGAAATTGAAGCACTTTTAATAATTAAAAGTTTTGTTTCTAAAGAAGGCTGGGGACAATTTCGTAAAAGGGATTTTCCTTTGTTGAATAATTCTTGGATTGAGCTCAATGAAAGCCTAGTTCAAGCAAAGGATTCTGTTCTATTTGCCATCATCTGGGCCTCGAAAAAAGCTGTTAAGGCCTCAGTGATTTCATCAAGTTCGCCATCAAGGATTCTTTCAAGTTTATGGAGAGTTAAATTAAGACGATGGTCAGTGACCCTCGATTGAGAGAAATTATAGGTTCTTATCTTTTCACTCCTTTCTCCTGTTCCAACTTGAGACTTTCTATTCTGAGCAATCTGCTCCTGCTGTTCTCTTTGGGCTTTATCCATCAGCCTCGATCTCAGAATCCTCAGAGCTTTCTCCTTATTCCGGTGTTGAGATTTCTCATCCTGACAAGAAACAACCGTACCTGTAGGCTTGTAGGTTACACGAATGGCTGTGTAGTTACGGTTAACATTCTGCCCCCCAGGACCCGATGCTCCAAAAGCTTCAATCTTTAAGTCCTTCGGATCTAATTGTACATCGACCTCATCAGCTTCCGGGAGAACAGCTACAGTAACTGTTGAAGTATGAATACGGCCACTAGCCTCTGTCTGAGGTACCCTCTGAACACGATGAACTCCACTTTCGTACTTAAGCTGAGAATAAACTTTTTCGCCCCGGATATTAATAATGATTTCCTTTGCTCCTCCTACAGGAGAAAAGCTCGTGTTCATGACTTCTAATTTCCAGCCCTTTTTTTCAGCAAACTTAGAATACATACGGAATAAATCTTGTGCAAAAAGAGATGCCTCATCTCCTCCGGCCCCGGCACGAATCTCTAAGAATACATCCTTCTTATCATTCGGGTCTTTTGGCAAGAGCAAGATTCTGAGCTCTTCTTTGACTTTCTTCTCTTGTTGCTGCATTTCCTTAAGTTCTTCTCCTGCTAGGTTTTTCAATTCCTGATCTGCTTCAGGATCGGCTAAGATTTCTATCGAATCCTTGATATCTTTTTGGATTTTTTGGTAAATTCCATACTTTTTTATGATAGGTTCTAATTCTGCCCGCTCTTTAGAAATTTTTTTGACTTTTATTGGGTTGGAAACTAAGGCAGGATCAGATAAAGACTGAGTGAGTTTGTGGTATTTTTCCTTTATATCTTCCAGTTCTTGAAACATTTCAATTATTTTTTAAGGTCGCCATACTTTTTCTTGAACTTTTCTACACGCCCAGCACTGTCTATAAATTTTTGTTTCCCAGTGAAAAAAGGATGGCACTGGGAGCAGATTTCTACCCGGATCTCTTTTCTAGTTGACCGAATAGTAAAAGTGTTACCGCAAGCGCAGGTCACTGCGCATTCATCATAATCAGGATGTATTCCTTTTTTCATTTTCCTCACTCCTTGATTGGACATTAATTATATCAAAGTAAAGAGTAAGGAGTAAAGAGTAGAATTTTCTCCTCTTTCTGCTTACTGCTTGCTGCTTAGAGTTTGTGGTTCACGTCTAATTGTAATTAATTTAAATAATAACAGGGCAGCAACAATCCCTACACAATCTGAAGCTATGTCATGTAGATCAAAGGAGCGGTATGGAAGAAAAATTTGATAAATTTCAATAAAAAAGCCAAAGCAAAGCGATAATAATCCCGCTTTTAAATAAAGAAGAAAAGACTCCTTGTTTCTATAATATCCGTAACATAAAAGCCCTGCAAAAATCCCAAATGCGACGAAATGTAATATATAATCAGAAAGTAAAATCTCTAATATGTTATTTAAATTCTTAAATTTCTGTAGTTCATCATTAGGCACAGACGCACTAATAACGATCAATCCCGCAAAAATCCATGCTGGAATAAAATGTTTGCTTTTCATAGCTTACACGCCTTGCTCGCCTTGCTTTTTTTTATAACATTCCCAATCGATTGAGAACTTTAGTCTTTTCTGACTTTTCTTGACTTTTTTATTATAATCCTTTGAATTAAAGTAGATTTTTAATGTTTTATTCAAAGGATAAACCTGTTCTTCTGCTTTCCATTCATAGATTTTTTCATCTTTTTCCTTTAAACAACTGAGATGGACAATCCAGGCCAATTGCTTAAACGAAACATCTGGAAAAGACTTTCTGATAGCAAAGACCTCCCCTTGTTTCTCTGGATTAAGAAAAGAAAAATAGCGGGAGAACAATAAAGCATTATGAAAATAAGCTGGGAATGCCAGCAAACCGTCTAATCTGTCGAGCCGTGCAACATAGACGAAAATATCCACTACTTTTTTCCCTGAACCAAGGCCTGGATATTTTTGACCTGGAAGAGGAGACCGTTCCTTTGGAAAGCGCAGAAGAGGGTTTTGAAGGGTTAGCCATTCCAGAATCAAGAATTTAAAATTCGAAAGGGAGAGATCTACTTCAAACTCCTTCTTCGGGCGGAATGTCCCTTCTTTTATCTTTAAATCAACGACTATATTTTCAGGCTTTTTTTCCTTATAGAAAATCTGAAACCTCTGTAAGGGAAATTCTGATGAATCCAGGTTAAATTCCAAGGGCCACAATTTTCTTTTTTGAGCTTCTTTAAAAAAGTTTTTTTTCTTTAAAACTGCAACAACCACATTTAGAGGGTATTTTCCGAGAAAAAGAGAAGTTCCTTTCTTTTCAACCAAATCTGTAAATATATCTTTTTCCTCGATCAGAGGCGAAT
>DAOVDU010000079.1 GCA_030669305.1 Candidatus Aminicenantota bacterium | reverse complement strand
CGTCATTCCCGCGGAAGCGGGAATCCAGAAGCCTGAAGTAGCCAGAAATACTGGATTCCCACTACCTGCCTCCGCAGGCACAAGCTTCGTGGGAATGACGAGTGCCTGATACGATACTTCACGCATGACACGACACTAGCTTTTTGTAGTGTATAGGCATATAATTTGTTCAAAAGAATATTGAACAATATTAAAATCAAGGAAAAGAAAAAAAATATTGCTTGAAAACTCAGGAAAAACTATGAAGAGCAGCATTAATAAAAAACCAACGAAAAAATTAAAAGCAGCATTCATAATATTCTTTTTTATCTTATCCTTTCAAACAAATCTGAGCAGCACTCCAAAAAATAAACACTTGGATTTAGGGAATTCATCTGCCGCCAGTATACAATGTGTATGGAAAGGCATCGAGAAAATCGTTGCTGTAGGAGACATTCACGGCGATTACGACAATTTCGTAACGATTCTTAAGGCTACAGGTATAATTGACGAGGCACTACACTGGAAAGCAGGAAAAACACATTTCGTCCAGATAGGCGATATCATGGATAGAGGCAATGATGCAAAAAAAGTCTTTGACCTGATAATGAGATTAGAGAAAGAAGCAGAACAGACAGGAGGCAAAGTTCACATGCTGATTGGCAACCATGAAGAAATGAATATTACGGGCGTTGCCTTTCGTAGAATCGGCTATGTTACTCCAAAACAGTTTGCTTCCTTTCTTCCTGAAAAATACAGAGAAAAAAAAGAAAAAGAATTCAAAAAAAAGATGGAAAAATCCGTCCAAGAAGGAACAAATTCCGATCCTTCCTTAGATATCAGTTTAGACAAATGTTGGGATGACTTAAAAAAAAGAGAAGGAGCTCAAAAATTGTATACAAATACCTTCAATGAAAACTATGGAAAATGGATCATCAAACATAATGCTGTGATTAAAATCAATGATATCGTATTTGTTCACGGTGGAATCAGCGAAAGATTTTCTACCAAGAAGCTGGAGGATATCAATAACAAGCTGCGAGACGAGCTGAATATATATCGGATTGCTTATAAAAGATCCCAAATACCCATAATCAAACCCGAAATTCTTTATGTTTATGATGGACCGTTATGGTTCAGAGATTTAGCACAAAAGGACGAAGAGGCTTATAAAGAGGATGTCGTTAGAATACTGAAAAACCTCGACGCAAAACATATGGTTATTGCGCATACCCCGCGAATTGGCAGCAAAGTCGTTGCATCAGAGGAGGAGATGAGCCGATTTGAAGGAAAAATCTGGATCATCGATACCGGGATTTCAGAATATTATGGCGGCAGTCTAAGTGCCTTGATCATAGAAAAGGGAAAATTCTCGGTATGGGGGAAGATTGATGAAGAATAAGACAACCTTTGCCCCTGTTTTATTTATGTGCTTCATTCTTAGCCAATGGAGTTATCTTCAACCTAAATCAGCCAATCAAGAAGAATGGAATCTAGAAGACCTAGAGAATTATTTAAGAACAGCGAAAATTGTCTCTGTGGAAAAAGAAAAAATACCAGGAAGAACAGAGGCTTGGAAAATAACGTTAGATGATGGAAAAATCGTAAGACGCGGTCATTTTAAGCATGTCAGAGATAATAGGCCAACACTTATACCTGACAGCTACAAATACGAAATTGCTGCATATGAGCTGCATAAACTTGTTGATCTGAAAAGAATGCCTCCTATCGTGGAGAGAGAAATTGAAGGCATAAAAGGATCTCTTCAGTTTCGTATCGAAAACTGCTTCCCATTAGATGACCTAAAGAGAAAAAAGATCGAGCCACCAGACCCTGAAGCTTTCGAGAACGAATTGGAAGAGATCAATGTTTTTGAAAATTTAACCTTCTGCGAACGCAAAGAATTAGATGATGTTTTGATCCACGAAGAGGATTGGAAAGTATATAGGGTGGATTTTTCTGAGGCCTTCTCTCCTATTCCAGAACTGATCCCAGGCCAAAAAGTTACGCGCTGTTCGAAAAAGCTTTTCCAAAACCTTCAGAAAATAGAAGACGATGCGATCAAAGCCAAACTCAAACTCTATCTCAATGACGAGGAAATCAAAACTCTGCTGATACGAAAAAAAATCATCCTAGATAAAATCAAACAATTGATAGAAGAAAAAGGAGAAGAATCCGTCCTTTTCTAATCTCCCCTTTTTGGCATACCCAAAAATTGTGCAATATATCATAACTCTAATTAAATCAATTTATTAATAATAGAAATTTCTCACTTTTCAACACACTTTTTCACAGAAACAGCGGAAAAAAATTGCTAATTATGTTGACTTCATAGTACTTTTTATGAAAAACTCACTTAGAAAAATTCGAAGGAGGGGATGTCATGAAGGATCGGGGAAATGAAGAAATAAAGATAAGTGCAGAAAAATCACCTGGAATTCTCTATAAAATTCTCAGACTGTTTACTGTCGTTCATCCTGGTGAAGCGCTTACAGCTTTTCTTTTAATGCTCAATGTCTTTATGCTCTTTTTAGCATATTACATCATAAAACCAGTAAGAGAAGCCTTAATGCTCTCTGAGTGGCCACCTGAAATCAAAAGCTATCTTGGGGCAGCTATAGCCGTCTTACTTATTTTCGTGGTTAAAATATTCAGCAGGATAGCTTCCGTGTTCCCCCGTCAGAAATTGATCACTTGGGTAACGCTCTTTTTTATATCTAACTTAGGTCTCTTTTATGTTCTTCATCTATTAGGTCTTGGCCCCAGAGTTATGGGCATCATCTTTTTTATCTGGGTAGGAATCTTCAACTTGATAGTTGTAGCTCAATTCTGGGGCTTTGGCAATGACTTATACACTGAGGAGGAAGGGAAACGTTTATTCCCTCTAGTTGCTTTCGGAGCAACATTTGGAGGTTATGTAGGGGGTAAGATAACTAAATGGCTTGTGGTGCCTCTTGGGACCTTTCAATTGATGCTTGTGGCAGGAGGAGTGCTAGGAATTTGTATTCTATTAGCATTGATTATTCATCGAAGAGAGATAAAAAGAATAGAAGCTAAAACAGTTAAAGTCGGTCAGGAAAAAAATTTGAAAAAAGAAGAACATGTGAAACCCCTAAAAAAAGGGGGAGCATTCCGCCTGGTTTTTAAAAGTCGATATCTTATCTACATAGCTTTTTTTGTTCTTTTTTTGAATTTTGTCAACACGAACGGAGGGTATATGTTAGATACTGTAGCCAAAGGCGCTGCAGTCAAAGCAATAGAAACGGGTACAGCAGAAGGGTTAGATAAAGGACAATATTTAGCTACATTCTTTGCTGGTTTTTATAATATTATGAATCTTTTTGCAATGTTCGTACAACTATTTGTCGTGTCTCGGATTTTCAAGTGGTTTGGAGTTAGGGTAGCTATCTTCTTTCTTCCTGTACTAGCACTCGGCGGATATTTCTTTATAAGCTTTGGTGCATTTCTTCTTTTAGTAAAATGGGTAAAAGCCTTAGAAAATGGTACCGATTACTCTCTTATGAACACGACCCGGCATGCTCTTTTCCTTATTACATCAAGAGAGGTCAAATACAAGGCCAAAGCGGCCATAGATACCTTCTTTTGGAGGACAGGAGATAGCCTGTCAACCTTGATTGTTTTTCTGGGTACGAGTTATCTAGCCTTCAATATGGAAAGTTTTGCAAAGTTTAATGTTGTTGTGGCTGCAATCTGGATTGCTCTTGGTATTTTCATTGCTAAAGAACACAAAAAATTATCTACAGAAAGGATAGTTTCTCCTTCGGTCCGTTAATCCGTTTATTAGAAATATTTACTTTAACCTTTCCTTTAAAGAATCTACAGAAGAACAGGCTAACTGAATAACTGACAAACCGACTAACAGAATAACCTGATTACCGCAAATCTTTAACCTTAATGATTCCCCCTGAATCCTGGGCAATGTATAGATAGCCTTTATCGTCTAATGTAATCCCCTCTTGGTTGTCCCCGAGGAAAGCATATTCATTAACTAATTTCCCCTCCAGGGTTATCTCCACAAGGATGTTATCAAAATCACTCACGACATTTAAGAGTCCTGTCTTGGAATCATAATACATGGCTGCAGGATCATCCATCTTAAAAGGCAAAACCCGGATAATACGAGCTTCGGCTGTCTCAGTTTGGCTCGATTTCAAAGGAACCAGAACTTCCATTATACAGGAAGGGTCCAATTGGTTGCCGATGTAAAAAGTTCCTCCCTCAGGATGATTTTCATCTGAGACAAAAGCAATAGATTCAATGCCATTATCGTAGGCTTCTTCCTGCTTTTGAAGGAAGTTGGGATCACCTTCGAATTCTCTATTCATGGGAAATTTTCGGATGACTTCCTTCTTATCTGGGTCAAACTCAAGAATAACATCCCTGCCTTCATAGACTATGTATAAAAGTCCTGATTGAGGATTTACTGTTACTCCCTCCAAATCTCCTGGAATCTTTTGATTAAAGACAGGGGTTCCATCAGTCTCGATTTCAGCAATCTCTCCCTCATCACTCACTACAAAAAGAGTTTTTCTTTGAGGATGAAAGCATATACCAGAAGGCTCGACAAAATTTTGCTGGTCAATGTCTCCGCCATATCCCTGTACATCCAGCCATTCATAAGGAAACCGAATGCTTGGAGAGTAATTTGTCGACGAACAAGAGATTACAAAGACTAAGCTAATCAGCAAAAATAACTTTGTTTTCATTTTCTACTCCTCTCCAAAAAATGCTGAATTTTAAATTTCAACAATTGCATTTTTTATTTATGAAAAGAAAATTTATACCATAAAAGAAATTTATGTCAATTTAAATTTTGTTTTTGATTTGATTTTTTAAAAAAATAGATTTATATTATTAGCAAAATCGTAGGGGCAATGACCGAATTAGGAAAAAAGAAAATGAAACAAAAAAGTTTTCTTAGTATTCTTTTGTTTCTTTTTATAGCTCATAGCTATGTAGCTATCGGCCAATTCACTCCTGCTGGAATTGCTCAAAGGGAAGAGCTAGAAGAATTCCTCAAAACTGCGGAAATCATAAAATCTGAAGATATAGGAGAGGGAGTTACAAAACCATTAAAGCTCACATTAAAGAAGGGAGATGTGGAAAGATATGGGGTATGGAAAAACCCCAGCGGCATTCAGCAAGGCCAGCTTGAGGGCTGGCAGTATGAAATAGCTGCTTATGAGATGGATAAACTTCTGGGATTAAACATGGTCTCACCCACAGTCGAGAGAAAGCTCCACGGATTGCGAGGATCTCTTCAGCTCTGGATAGAGTCTCAATTCAGTGATCTAGAAATGAGGGAAAAAGGAATGAGTATTCCTGATTCTGAGCTCCTGCAGTGGTCAAAAATGAAATATCTAGCAAGAGCATTTGACTGTTTGATTGCCAACGACGACAGAACCCAGCAGAATATACGCTACACTCAGGATTGGCGGACGATTCTCATCGACCATTCCCGCTCTTTCCGCTCCTCCAAGAAATTCACGAAGAAACTTGTTTTTGGGGAAAAAGGTATAAAGGGCGTCAAGCTTATAAGATACCTCCCCAGGGCCTTTGTGGAAAAGGTTAAAGACTTGAACATTGATAATATAAAGAACGCTGTGGGCCCTTATTTGAAAGATAAAGAGATCGAAGCTATTCTCAAACGTAAAGAACTTCTCCTCAATGAAATCGAGGAAATGATAAAAGAAAAAGGCGAAAATAAGGTTTTGTATTAATATTTCATTTTATGCCTTATTTCAGATAAATTAACGAAAAAAATCTCAAATATGAAGGAGGGAAGGATATGAAAAAAATCCTCATTGCCTTTTTTTCCTTGGTGATTATCATAGGTTTTAATCTTCAATGCTTTGCTCAGTTCACTCCAGAAGAAGTGGCCGAAAGAGCCAAATGGGAAGAATTTCTCAAGACAGCAGAAATTACTGGCCAAGAACAGATGGTTAGTCGAGAAGCAGTCACAAATCCTTGGAAACTCACCCTAGAAAAAGATGGCATCATAAGAAATGCCCTATGGAAAAATCCAAAAGGCCGGCAGAAAGGATTTGTAGAAGGCTGGAATTGGGAAATCGCTGCCTACCTCTTAGATAAGCATCTAGGGCTGAACATGGTTCCGCCCACCGTTGAAAAAAGATTTCAAGGGAATCGTGGTTCCAGCCAATTATGGGTTGAATCTAAGATGAATCTTAAGGAAAAAGTAGAGAATAAAGTCAACTGTCCTCCTCGCAGAGTCTTCCACTGGAATCGCGCGACTTACTTGCATCGAGCTTTTGACAACCTGATTGCCAACGAAGACCGACATCAGAAGCAAATTCTCATAACCGAGGATTGGCGCATGATCTTAATCGATCACTCCCGCAGTTTCCGGACTTCTAAAAAATTCACAAAAAAACTCATTTATTCAGAAAAACATAAAGAAGGGCCAAAGATCATGAAAGAGCTCCCCAGGGCTTTTGTCGAGAAACTAAAGACGTTGACTTTCGAATCAATAAAAGATGTCGTTGGGGAATATTTAACAGATAAAGAAATAAACGCTGTCCTCGTTCGTAGGGACTTAATTCTCAAAGAAATCGACAAGAGAATCAAGGAGTTCGGTGAGGATGAAGTTTTATACTGATTCTTAGGTTCCAGCTCCATCAATTTTAATTCTTTTATACATAGTCAGTACATTTTGCTTATTTTCGCGCTTATAATCAAATCCATCCATAAGTTTGCGCGAAATGAAGATTCCTAATCCACCCTTTTTACCTTTCCTGATAATTTCCTCAATATCAGGCTTTTTTGATTTTCTGGGATTAAATGGAATTCCCCAATCCCTTATTTCAAAAAAGAGCTTTTCCTGTTGCTGCCAAATCTTAAGAGAAATTTCACCCTTATCCCCAGGATAAGCATACCTGGCGATATTTATGCATATCTCTAAAAGAGATAATTCAATCAAATAATATGCTTTATCAGAAAGATTCAATGCCTGGAGATTTTCTCTTAAAAAAGTTCTTATTTTCTCTACTTCTGCGAGGTCGCCTGTAACTTTTAATGTGTTTATCTTGATTTTGGTCTCTTTTTTTAACACCTATGCTACCTTCATCTAAGCTCTTAGATAATCTATATCAAAAGGAAAAATGATGTCAAATGGGAATTACTTATCTGGTTTGTTTAAGGTTGCCTAAATTTGTCTGGGTTTGCTTTACTTGGCTAAATGGTATTTGACATTGAATTTTCCTTTGTTATAAGTTTTTGAAAGGAAAGTTGAAAACACACAAAAAAACAAGGAGCCTTCACAGCTTTTAGAAGATTTTTCTTTAGAATCAGTCCCTTTAACCAAAAGAAAAACCTGGATAAATCTGGCTGTTATTTAGATCGGAATAGCAGTTGTCATGTACGCAATTTTCCGGTGAATGATGATCGGGCTAGGTTTAGGGAAAATTTCATAGAATTAGCCTGTAAAAAGCGCATACAGAGTAGACGTTCAGCCAATACGCAGCCGCCGCACTGGTCTCTGAAAACAAGATCCTTGCCCACCCTGCTTCGGTTGATTCTATTCCCACCTTGGCCAACCAGGAAGATCATGTCCGCATGTGGTCTATAGCGGCATTCAAGGGAGCAGACATCATCATTATTAGTTTACTCTCCCTCTTAATCTATCTGACCTTTACCGAGTCTGCTCCAGAATACGCTCGAAACGACTCGAGACCAGCGTTCTCCTCCGCCTGTCTGCAATCTTTCGGATCATGTTGCGTGCCCGTTTGATGCTGAATTGCGGCGGGAACTCGACCTCAGGAATGGCCGCAAACAGCCGAGACTTCGTCTGACTTAGATATAGGATGTCCAGTAAAGCTTTCTCCGGCAGGGCCATCCTGACATGTTGTTCGCCTGTTTCTTCATATCCGAAGAAAAAGCTGCCTGGGACATGGTGAACTGAAATCGTTGCTACCGGAGTCTCGTATGTCCTCGCCCGCGCCAGAGATACGCAGTAGATGATCTCGGGGATTTGTGAAATCATGTCGTGGTAGTAAAGCGCGCTTTGTAAGGACACATAACTTGGGAATGGAGCCGTCACATGAGGGACGAGCGCCAATGGCTCAAAGCCCTCAGCCAATATCCAAAGCCCTCTCTTGAGCCGTAGGACATGTCCATGCTGAGCTAAGCGTGCAAGAAGCTTGCTTGCATGGGATTTTCGTACGTCGAGTGCAGCCATGACATCGGCGGTCCGGAAAACAGGCTGCCCTATGGCTTTGAGTTTCTCCAAAGCATCCGTGAGCGTCATCGGTTTGATCCTCCAAGGGCCTCAACCACTACCAGAACCATTCTGTCCCATAGTTCCGGTGATGAGTACTGCGCCTGATATTCCGGGTGCAGATAAGAGACGACTTGGCTCTTGAACATGTCATAGGACACCGTCCATGCATTGTCCCTAGCCCGATCGACATGCTCTGCCGCCTTGTTGTATACGACTGCGGGATCGACTCCTGAAGTAAGCAAGAGGTGAAGGTCGAATACGTCTCTTGCTTGGGTCTGCCGGCGGGTTGCCAAGGCGATCACCTTCTGCACATAGGCGGCTTCCCGCTGATAATGACTTGCCATGATGGGTGTAAGCTCGTACTCACGGATCAGATTTGCGCCTACAGAGTCAAAGGCCAAGCCAGCCTTCATGCCTCTTCGAGAGAACTCAATTTTCGTCTGGAGCGGGAGACTTGATCTAGGAACCGTAAGCGCAAACTTCCATCGCTGGGTGGTATCAGTCTGATTTGGTGACGACCACTCCTGAATTCGGATTCCTCTGACACCGAGAAGCTGTTCAAGAAGTTTCGACTCGATTATCTGCTTCATGATGTCCTGCAGCTTGTCTTTGGATAAAGCCGCGTTTACGTCCAAGTCCATGTCTTTCGAATATCGGAAGCTTTGCATGAAAAACCGTAGATTGCAGCCCCCTTTCAGGGCGCAGTGCCTTTTGTCCACCTTTCTACCCAGTAGATCCAGAAGGACCAGATGGAATAGCTCTACACCTGCTTTTGGAGAGTATATTCTCACAGTTTCGCCTCGATATATATAATAC
>DAOVDU010000073.1 GCA_030669305.1 Candidatus Aminicenantota bacterium | reverse complement strand
GTACATTTTTCGCTATCAATAAACATTGGCATTTTCTGAGATCCTTTCTTAACCTGGATTATTTACAAATAATCCAAGGTTAAATACCTATTTTATCTTTCTTTTTACTGCAATATAAAATATTTTACTTTGCCCCAAATCTGTTTTATGCTTTCAGTTATAGGAGCCTGGGTGTATTCAACAACAGAGAATGCCCTCATTTGAGCCTCTGTTATTTTTTTATAATATGGTATAATTCCTACAAATTCAGCGTTGTAATCTTGACTTAGGAACTTTATTTTCTCAGTCATATCCATATTTAGATCATATTTATTCACTACAATTCCTGAGGGAATCCCAAAATGGTTTGTTACCTTTAAGATGCGATGCAAATCATGAACGCCTGATACAGTCGGTTCTGTGACAACTAAAGCATAGGTTGCGCCAGTTAAAGAGGCAATTACGGGGCAACCTGTACCAGGAGAGCCATCTATTATCGCCTCATCTTTCCCTGATTCTTGGGCAAGCTGGGCTTCTTTATCTCTCACAAGTGTAACCAATCTCCCCGAGTTTTCTTCAGCAATTCCGAGCTTTGCATGGCTCATTGGACCAAATCTTGTCTCTGAAACAAACCATTCTCCATTGATAGAATCTTCTGTTTTTACGGCGTTATCTTTGCATACGAGATAACAAACTCCACAGCCTTCACAAGCTAGATAATCGATAAAAAAATGTGATCTATCGTCTATAATTTCCTCTTTTACAGCCGAGAATCGACATTCTTCTTTACATCTACCGCATCCGGTGCACTTATCCTGTTCTATTTCAGCAGCCACCCCACCGCTAAAATCTCCTCTTGCTTTAATTTGAGGATCTAAAATAAGATGTAAATCCGCCGCATCAACATCGCAATCGGAAATCACTATCTCTTTAGCTAAGGCCGCAAAAGAGGCAGCTATAGAAGTTTTGCCTGTCCCACCTTTGCCGCTTATTATAACAAGCTCCTTAGGTTTTTTTGCTCCAGGAGTCCCGTATTGTTTAGCTTTCTCAATCTTTTTCTTTCCTTTGCGAGCTTCTTTGTTTTTAGTCTTTTTAACAGGCCTTTTTTCTTTAGCTGCCTCAGTCAATTTGGTGCCTAACTTTTCAAATAGTTTTCTATATTGAAGAAGCTTTTCAACAACAATATCCCCTGTAGAATATACTTCTGCTATCTTGCGATCATCAGGGATCTCTCCTATAATCTCCAGATTTTCACTGCGACAATATTCCTTTAAATTATCATCACTATATTCAGCACGATTCACAATAACTACAGGTTCTTGCCCTACTTCTCGAGACATCTCCACTGCTAATTTTAAATCATTAATACCAAATGGAGTAGGATCGGTTACCAGAACACATAGATCTACTTCTTTTACTGTCTCTACAACAGCACATGCTGTTCCAGGGGAAGAATCAAGTATATTAATTCCTTCTCCTATACAGTTTTTTACTTTTTTAACTAACCGCGGAGACATGCCTCCTTCTGCGGTTTCAAGAAGGGCATAGTGAAAATCTATGATTCCACTTTTTCCATGCCTTAAAATCCCTATTTTCCTTTCTTTTTCGATAATTGCATCCACTGGACATACTATTTTACAGGCACCGCACACATGACACAATTCTTTGAAAAATAAGACTTTATCTTTTATTACCGCAATAGCATTATAATGACATACCTCTGCACATTCACCGCATTTAATGCATTTTTCTTCATCGACTCCAACAGGAGACAAGAGCATAACATCCTTTTCCTTATTGATCTGGGGCTTTAAAAAAAGGTGTCCATTTGGTTCTTCAACATCGCAATCTAGATATCGAACTCTTTCCCCTCTTTTTGCTAGAGTCGAAGCAATATTGGTGGCAATAAATGTTTTGCCAGTTCCGCCTTTACCACTTGATACAGCTATTTTCATTTTAAATAAATTCTAATTTTTTCCTCTAGCACATCCTGAGGCATAGCACCGATGATGTTATCTATATTCTGCCCATTTTTAAACACGAGCAAGTTAGGAATAGACATTATTCTAAAACGTTCGGCAATTTCTTTATTTTGGTCTATGTTTAATTTTGCAAACGCTATTTCCCCTTTGTATTTCTTAGCCAAATTTTCAATTATCGGATGAACCATAAGACAGGGAGTACACCATTCTGCCCAACAGTCAATCACTAGAAATGGGTATTTTTTTATTGCCTCATCAAAGTTAGAAGTGGTTAAAACAACAGGAAAATCTGGATTATCAATAAGCATTTTCTTTTTCTTCTCTTCTTCTAACATTTTAGCCAGAATTTCATCTTTATTTGATGAACCATTAAGAATAAGTTGATAGATAAGCTTTTGTTCAGAAATAATACCAGATATTAATGACTCTCTGTTTTCATTTATTAAAATAGATGGCAGAGTAGATATGTTGAAAATTCTTGTCCTCTCTAGTGCCTCTTCTGCTTCTTGAGAACGGCTCATGACTCGACCCGGCAACTCAATTGCTATTCGGTTGCTTAAAAGAACTGCCTGAGGAGATGCAGGAGAATCGAGGCTGAAATATGTTTCTATTAACACATTTTTGTCTATATTTTTTAATTTTTCTTTTATAGAATTATTTAGGCCACTTTTCCTTTGAGAAACAAGAGATATAGTCTCAATAAGTGTACTTGCTATCTGACCAGCAGGTACTCCCCAGTATTGGATGGAATAGCCATTATTTTTGCCGATTACAATTGTAGGAGAAAATGACAAATTTAATTTTTTTGCTACCTCATCTCCTGGGCTTAAATATTCTGATTTTATTTTATCGTTTATTTGAGATAGCTCTTTTACAAGTTCTTTACTAAATTGAGCATACTCAGGATTTTCACCTCCAACAATAATATCCCGAGTGAGAACTTTGATATCCACATCTTCTTTTAATTCCTGACTATATTTTCTCTCTAAGAGTTCTCTTGTTTTTGTATCAATCAACATATTAAATTCCTCATTTTCTAAAAAAATCCAGTACATCTTGCAGGTTTTGAGAGAGCCTCTTTATAGTTTCTTGAGTCATGCCAGCATACCCGAATCGGATGCATTGCGGAGCTCCGAATACTGAAGCTGGAACCACACTGAATTTTTCTAGTTCCATGGCTTTATCGACAAAAGCTTTATCGTCAACTTTGATATCTTCGGGCAATCTTGCAAGGACGCTGATAGCTCCTGAAGGGAAGTCTTTGTCTCTTCCTGCGAGGGCAAACCCTTTCTCACTGAGAATAGAGATTATAAGATCACAACGCTGTTTGAGTTCTTTTTTAATTTCAGAAATAACGCGGGGAGGTCGCCCGTTTTCAAAATCTTTCACCTCTTCTTTCAAGATATCTATCAATATGCGTTGTCCCAGCACATTCGGTGAAGATGAGAAAGATCGGATCATTTTTGGCATCCATTTATTTGTAAATGTCTCTTCCGAAGCTAACACATATCCCACCCTGGCTCCAGGGATCAGATATTCTTTAGATGCAGAACTGACAACAACAGTTCTTTCAGGAGCAAAAGATAACATGGACTGTGGTTCGCCCTTATAACGGATAAAGTTGTAAACTTCATCAGAGATGATGGTGAGGTCCGTGTCTCTCGCGAGTTCAGCCAGATTGCTCAGCTCATTTTCGGTAAGTATGTCGCCTGAAGGGTTATTGGGAAAATTAATAAGAACAGAAGTTATTTTTTTATCTCTGATAGTACGTTCTATATTCTTAAAGTCAACATTATAATCTTCGTCAAAAAAATCTATAGCAACAGGATTTCCGCCAGCATTCAAGATGATTCCTTTGTAATTGCTCCAATACAGAGGAGTAAGACCCACGTTTTGTTTGTAAGCAAAAAGATGCATCACAATGGCCAGCCCCTCTGTAGCACCTGAAACAATAGCCACATTTTTTTTATCCAGTCCATTTAAAGGAATTCCGGGTCTGTTTTTTAATCTGTAAGCATAAGTCCAGAATCGAGCGACCAGTTGGCGCAATTCTTCCAAGCCTGAGGACGGCCCATAATAGATTTCTTTCTCTGGGAAAATTCCGACGATTTGTCCCTGGTCACTTCGTATGAAGCCGGAGTTCCTGGCTGCGATGGCTTTTGCTTTGGCTGCGATGGCGGGAATTATTGGTTCTGAAGAAATAGTTTGGCGGATTCCTTCAGGCATAAATGCCCATGCACGCTTTAAAAGAGGTGATTCGAAAGCACGTTTATTAATCATTATTTTTCTCCGCTCACTTTTTTTCTATCAAAGAGGCAACAACATCCCTCAATTCTTGCATTGTAAAGAGATGTCTCTTTCTCAGTCTGCCTAAGGTTTCATTGAGAGGAGTACTTGGAGGGAGACCTAATTTATCAGCGAGCTTTCGGGCTGGAATACCTGTTAGATTTTCTATGTCATTAAGCGTCATTTGGCCTGTGATCAGAATCCCGGATTGATCTTCGTCCATTCTCCCTCTGGCTATTTTTTTCTCGTGCTCTTTTTCTCCCTTTGGCTTTTCTTCTTTCTTTTCATGCTCAATTTTTTCTTCTTTGATCTGTTGTATCTCTGGGCTTTCTTTTTTCTTTTCTGGAGGTTTTTTTCCCTTGCTCAAAAGTTCAGTTATTATGGCTCTTACTTCATCTAATGTAAAAGAATATCTTTTTCTCAGTCTTCCTAATGTATCATCAAACGAGATTTTTGATGGGAGTCCCAGTTTATCGGCTATTCTTCTTGCAGGAATACCTGTGGCTTTTTCCACATCTAAAAGTGTCATCTGGCCTGTTACAGTCAAATATCCTCGCTCTTCATTTTGGAGAACAATTTCATCCAATATTTGATTTCCTTTTTTGAGTTGTTCTGTTTGTCTCATTCTTTCCCCTGCTTTTTTCCCGTAGTCCTCATAAGAAGCAGGATACTTAGGATAAAAACACCAGAAAAGAAAAAGAACAAGAAAAGAAACAATGACTGTGAGTATTAAAACCACACCCCATCTTTTTTTGAATAGCTTTTGTGCTTTTCCCTTTATCCATTTCCAGTCAAAGATAATGTGAATAATGATGAGGATAGAAAAAACGATGGAGATATAGAGATGAATGTTTCCCCATTGATGGCGGTGAAGCCCCATGAAATATTTATCCGCCTCCTGCGCAGTAGGACCTTGAGCTAAAAAGAAACCCATGAGAAAGCCGATTGAAGATATACAGACCAGACAGATGAAAAGCAGTGTATCCACCAGGTATTGCCAATTGGATTTTTTCATTTTTAAACTCCTCTGTTTAATATTTGTTTTAGTCTCTCCCATATTTCTTTTATTTCTTCTGATGCAGAATTTGTTGAATATTCGACAAAAGGAATGCCCTGAGTCAAAGATTTTGTTACTTCTTCGTCATAAGGAATTTTTCCGATTAGAGGAACAGAATTTCTCTCGCACCAGGTTTCGATCTGAGAGACATTACGAAGATTTATGTCAAATTTATTGATGCAGCAGGCTGTTCGGGTTTTGAAATGGCTGGCCATTTGAATCACACGTTCCATATCATGGATCCCTGAAAGCGTGGGCTCTGTGACGACTAAGGCCAGATCTGTGCCGGAAAGGGAAGCGATAACAGGGCAGCCTATTCCTGGAGGGCCGTCGATGATAACAAAATCCAGGTTATCTTTCTCAGCGATTTCCTTTGCTTTTTTCCTGACTTCAGTCACCAGCTTTCCTGAATTTTCTTCCCCAATTCCCAGTCTGGCATGGACAAAGTGTCCATATTTTGTCCGGGAGACAAACCATTCTCCTGATATGCTCTTTTTCATCTCAATAGCTTCCACAGGGCAGATAAAAGAGCAGACTGCGCATCCTTCACAGGATATGGGATCAATGATAATTGTCCCTTCATGGGTCTCGCTGATTGCATCGAAGCGGCAGATGTCTAAACACTCGCCGCATTGAGTGCATCTTTCAGGTTCGATTCTGGCTTTCTTTCCACCCGAGAATTGATGGGTTTCTTGGATTTCTGGATGGAGGAGGAGATAGAGGTTGGCAGCATCAACGTCGCTGTCTGCTATAACTTTTTTACTAGCGAGAACAGCGAAGCATGCAGAAATGATTGTTTTTCCGGTTCCTCCTTTTCCACTTATGATAACTAATTGTTTCATTTTTTCAATCTTTGTACTTTTTCAAACAATTCAAGAAATTTTTCCCTATAAGAAGGTTGAGTTTCAATGATGGATTTTCCTTCAGAGTAAGCAACTGCAATATTTCGATCCATGGGAATGTTCATCAATATTGGAATATTTTCCTTCTGGCAATAATCTTGAATCTGCTTGTCACCAACGTCAGCACGATTTATGATTACTCCAAAAGGAATCTTCAGCTCTTTTAATGTTTCAACGGCCAATCGGAGGTCGTTGAGGCCGAAAGGAGTAGGTTCGGTCACAAGAAGAGAGAAATCGCTTCCTTTCACAGATTCTATCACTGGACAGGATGTTCCAGGAGGGACGTCGATGATAACAGTATGTTTTGAGTTTATGTGCTTTTTTACTGCCCTTATAAGAGGTGGAGACATTGCCTGGCCTATATCGAGTTTTCCGTGGATGAAAAGGATATTATTGGAAGAGCCGAGCTCTATTATCCCTATTCTCTGCCCTTTCTCTTTTATTGCTTTCTCAGGGCAGAGAAGAGTGCATCCTCCGCATCCATGGCATAGTTCGGGGAAGATAAGTATACTATCTTTAAGAACCGCTATTGCATTGTAGGCGCAGACTTCAGCGCATTTACCGCAATAAGTACATATTTCCTCCATTACTTCTGGAATAGGGAGAAAAACAGGTTGGCTCTGGCGAATGTTAGGTTTTAAGAAAAAATGGGCGTTGGGTTCCTCGACATCACAATCTAAAAATTGGACAGAATGGGCACTATCCAAGGAGAGAGCTAGATTTACGGCAACAGTTGTCTTTCCTGTTCCTCCTTTACCGCTGGCGATTGATATAATCATTGGATTCTTATTTCTTTTCCTACCCCTATCTTTATGAAATTTTCTTTGTACTCTTTAGCAAAAAAGTCACGGGCATCATCTCCGGAGCAATGGCATGGCCCCACTTTTTTTATCCCTAATTCGATGAACTTGCCCAATATTGCTTTTAATTCACCCTTTTCAAAGCCTGCCAGATGAAAGCCGCCAAAAACCATGTAAATATCTTTTTTTAATAGCTTTTTTGCTGTGGCGATAATATTTGTGATTCTGGGATGCGCACAGCCTGTTATCACGATGAGGCCTTTATCCGTATCTAACATAAGGGATTGTTCTTTGATCCAGCCAGAGATCACCCCTGTTGTGTAGGCATTGTCGCAGATTTTTTGAAATTTTTCGACTTCTTTTATTACTGCTCCTCTTTTTTTGATGGAATTCTTGAAGCTTGAAGAAAAGAATTCAGGAACCCATACATCGATTTTAGAGTTTTCTCTCAGAAGCGCATCCAGGCCACCTGTGTGATCCCTGTGGGTATGGGAAAGTAATACCAGATCAATCTTGTCAGGCCGAATTCTTAGCTTTTCCATGTTAGAAAGCAGGATTTGACCATTACTTCCTGTATCGAATAGGATTGATTTTTCCAATCCTTTAATAAAGCAGGAAAAGCCCCAGTCTGTATTTAGTTTCTCATCAAAGTGGTTATTGTCGTAGACTATAGTCATCTGGATTTTTTGCTTTTGGCTCATCTTATCGGCTCCTGTATTTATTAAATTCCAAATTCCAAGCACCAAATCCCAAATAAATTCCAATTTCCAATGACCGAAACCTATCTCGGTTTAAGGTTGAATGTTTAAGGGATTAAGAACTAAATGAAAAATGTAAATACCTTTAACCTTAAACTTTAAACCTTAAACTTATTCGGTAACTTCTCAATAGGTGTGGGTAGTAGCTATGGATTCCCGCCTCCGCGGGAATGACGATTGAGTGTAAGTGTCTGTCATTCCTGCGAAAGCAGGAATCCAGTGATTAGTCACAAATATAATCTACCTCCAATTATTGAGAACTTACCTTATTCGTTTGGAATTTGTGATTTGGAATTTTAATTTTATTGTTAACGGATGGCAAATCCTTTATGGGGAATAAACCATATCTTTTATAATTTAGCAATATTCCTGTTATTAGTCTCTCCGGCATGTTCCACCATCAGAACAGGGAGGAGTGCTGCATCTTTCAGTTCTACCACAGCAGGTTAATCCCTTTGAAGCTGAATCTCCAACAGTTACGGCTGAAGGAGTGGAGAATATTTTCTTGAGATTTTTACTATTGCAATGGGAGCAGGATATATCGATTTCTTGATGAAGTGAACGGAAAAAAACTTCGAAGATTTTTCCGCATTCCTGGCATTTATATTCATAAATCGGCATAGCATCACTTACTAACGGGTCATATTAGTTCCACATTTTGGACAAGACCTTTGGGTGCAGGGAAGGCCTGTCTGATGAGGAACTCTTGCGCCACAAGATGGACATATGCAGTAGCCTTCTGGTCCTAAACTTTTTCCGCCCATACGGCCGCGTCCGCCTCCTCTTCCTTGTCCTCTTCCGCCTCCTTGCATGTTAACCTCCTTTTTTAATTGTAATCTTTCATTGTTTCTTTGTCTTCCTTCATCAAATCGCCTGCGATTTCCTCCATGTTCATCTTTTTCCAGAACTGCAGTTTTTCGTGAGCTTCTAAATATTTTAAAGGAATGGGATGCGTTCCAATGACTACTGGAAGTCCATAATAGCTCTCTATAAATTCCTTAAAGTGGCGAATTCTTGGACAGGGAGGATAACCGACTACCAGACCGGTGGCAAGATGGATGACCTCAGCTCCGTTGTTTTTCATTTCCTCAGGGACATATTCTATATTTCCCCCAGGGCATCCTCCGCAGTAAGAATAACCCACAACCTCAACTGGATCATCCTTAGGATACCGGGAAAAACCTCCTGTTCTTTCTCTGATAGCTCTAAAGCATTTTCCTCCGCCGCAGTCTTGATAACGGCCGCAAATAATGATTCCAATTTTTTTCATGAAGGACTCCTTGTTGATGCTATCATAAAATTTAAATTCCTTTTGTTATAGTTCCGACAATTTTCATGAAGGATTGGCTTGCATCAGAATTGGGTTGTGTGTTGATAAAAGACTTCCCTTCATCCCCCAAAGTAACGATCTGGGGGTCAAGAGGTATTTTACCTAAAAAGGGGACTCCCAACTCGATGGCAGCTTTTTGTCCTCCTCCTTCTTTGAAAACATCTATTTTTTTACCGCAGTATGGACAGACCATTCCGCTCATGTTTTCAATAATCCCCAGAATCTTAAGATTGAGCTTTCGAGCGAAAGCAATGGCTTTCCTTGAGTCCATCAGAGAAACTTCTTGAGGTGTGGTGACAATGATTGCACCCGTGGCCGGGATGAGTTGAGCGACAGAAAGGGGTTCGTCTCCTGTGCCTGGGGGAGAGTCGATGATAAGCCAGTCCAATTCTCCCCAGTCAACATCTGCTAAGAATTGCTGGATGGCTTTCATCTTCATGGGACCCCGCCAGATAACTGGAAGGTCGGGGTCTTGTAAGAGGAAAGACATGGAAACCAATTTCAGATTTTCGTTGACATTCACAGCTTTTATGCCATCAGGGGAAACATCCAATCTTTTGTCTTCAACTCCCAGCATTTTTGCCAGATTTGGGCCGTGGATATCCACATCTAAAAGTCCGACCTTCATCTTTTTTGAAGAGAAAGCGATAGCAAGATTAGCTGCAACTGTGCTTTTTCCCACGCCGCCTTTTCCGCTGAAAACGAGAAGCCTGTTTTTGATTTTTTCTAAAGTTTTTGAAATCTTTATTTGTTCTTCTTTTATTTTTTCTTCTTTGGCAGACATTATTTAACCTCAGATTTGTATTTTGAGAGTACATCCATGACCTTTCCACTTAACCCTGTTATCACATTGATTCCCGAGGATTGAAGGATTCTCAGGGCATTAGGGCCGCAGTTCCCTGTTAA
>DAOVDU010000122.1 GCA_030669305.1 Candidatus Aminicenantota bacterium | reverse complement strand
GTGCATATGTGTAAACAGTCGGGCCGCAGGTATAAAGCTTGACTTCTTTAGGAACGATTGGATTAAAAGGTTCAATTCTTCCGCTGAATGTGTTAAAGAATTTGATCATTATAAGATATTATTTAAGATTCTATCCCTTTGAGTCAACATCTTTCAATATATAACTTTATAACTCAAAACTGGTTGAAGGTTTCAGGTTGAAGGTTTAAGGCAAGAACAAGAATATAAATTTGTCTAAGTCTTGATGTTAAATTTAAAACATTAAATTTTAAACTTGCTTTAGGAGTGAAGAGAAACCAGATAAACCGAATAAACGAGACAAACCAGACCGAATTAAATTGACCACATTGATTATTTGTGTGATAATTTTTATTCAAAGCAATGATATTTAAGCCATGAAAAGCATAATCGGAATTCGAAGAGAAGATAAAAATAAATGGGAAAGAAGAGTGCCTCTAATCCCTTCCCATACTGGGGAAATCATCCAGAATTATCCGGTCGAAATTTGGATTCAGCCATCCCAAATTCGCATTTTTTCAGATGAAGATTATATTCGAGAAAGCGCCAGGGTGATAGAAAACCTTTCATCCTGTTCGATTACATTCGCCGTTAAAGAAATCCCTCTCCATTTTTTTGAAAGAGAAAAAGCCTACATGTTCTTCTCTCATACCACAAAAGGTCAGCCTTACAACATGCCTATGCTAAAAAGAATGCTAGAGTTGGGATGCACTTTGATTGATTATGAGAGGGTAGTAAATGATAAAGGACAGCGCTTGATTTTTTTTGGACCACAGGCAGGTCAAGCAGGAATGATCGACACCCTTTGGGCTTTAGGACAGAGGATAAAGCATGAGGGAAAAGAAAATCCTTTTACTTCAATCAAGCGGGCTTACCAATATAGGAGTCTGGTTGAAGCTAAAGAAGAAATAGAAAAAGCAGGGAAGCAAATTCATAAGAACGGCCTTGATCGCTCTCTGACGCCTCTGACTTGTGGGTTTGCTGGATATGGCCGTGTTTCTCAGGGAGCACAGGAAATATTCGATCATTTGCCCCTGGAAGAGATTAAACCAAGAGAAATAAATGCCTTTTTTAAGAATAAAAATTTTTCATCCAATAAAGTCTATAAAATAGTGTTTAAAGAAGAACACATGGTAGAGCCTATCTCCTCAGCTCACAGGTTTGGCCTCCAAGATTATTATGATTACCCAGATAAATATAAGCCAGTCTTTGAATCCTATCTTCCTAATCTTACAATCTTAGTCAATTGTATTTATTGGGAGCCTCGATATCCAAGATTTGTGACAAAAAAATTCTTACGGCATCTCTGGAGTTATGATTCTGCTCCTCGACTAAAAGTTATCGGAGATATTTCATGTGATGTCGAAGGCTCTGTGGAATGTACTGTTCATTCGACCAGCCCAGACAATCCAGTTTTTGTTTATGATCCAATAGATGATAAGACAAATGATGGATTTGAGGGAAGGGGAGTAGTTGTCATGGCAATTGACAATTTGCCAGCTGAAATTTCTCTTGAATCATCCATATTTTTCAGCAATACTCTCAAGTCTTTTATTCCAGCTATTGCCAAAGCCGATTTTTCTTGTGATTTCGATCATTGTCATCTTCCTGCTCCAATTAAAAATGCTGTAATTATTTACCGGGGAAAGTTTACTCCGGATTATGAATACATGAAGGAATTTATAAAAAAATAATGAAAGGAGTTATGTCATGAAAAAAATAGTAATCCTTGGTGCAGGCCTTGTGGCCAGACCTTTGGTCAGGTATCTTTTAGACCAACCTGATTTTGAAGTTGAAGTCGCAAGTCGTACTGTAAGCAAAGCAATAAGGCTCATAAACAACCATCCTCATGGAACAGCAAAAGAACTGAATCTTAAGGATGATGCCGCTTTAAGAGAGGAAATTTCAAGGGCAGATCTTGTAATTAGCATGGTTCCTTATTCCTTCCATCCCAAGGTTGCTAAATACTGTATCGATTTCAATAAACATATGGTAACGACTTCATATGTTAGCGAGATCATGAAAAACCTGGATGGAGAAGCAAAAAGAGCCGGGATTCTAATCCTTAACGAAGTTGGTTTGGATCCTGGAATAGACCACATGGAAGCAATGCGGATCATCCATGAAGTTGAAGAAAAGGGAGGAGAAATTACAAGCTTCATTTCCTACTGTGGAGGCCTGCCTGCCCCTGAAGCAAATACAAATCCCTTTGGTTATAAATTTTCATGGAGTCCCATGGGTGTCCTTTTGGCCGGAAAAAACTCGGCACAATACATTAAGGACGGTCAGCAGATATTCATCTCTCCTGAAGATCTCTTTGAAAACTATAATATTATTCAAATTGAGGGATTAGGTGATTTTGAGGGGTACCCAAACCGTAATTCTCTTCCGTATATCGATCTTTATAACATCAAGTCTACAAAAACAATGCTTCGTGGAACGCTGAGAAATATTGGATGGTGTCCCACTCTGAAAAAGATTGTTGATCTTGGACTACTTGATGAAGAAAAGAAAGAATGGACAGGATTGACTTACAATAATTTCCTTAGAAGATTAATGAATGCATCTTTAGAAAAAGACATAAAGAAAGCTTTGAGCAATTACTTAAATATTAAAGAAGATTCAGATATCATCAAGCGCCTGGAATGGCTTGACCTCTTGAGTGATGATCTTCTCCTTATTGACAAAGGGTCTGCTTTGGATATTTTGGGCGCAAAAATGCTGGAAAAGCTTCAGTTTGAAAAAGGGGAAAGAGATATGATAATCCTTCAACATACCTTTGAAGCTTCATATCCCGATGGGAAAAAAGAAAGAATCACTTCAACCCTGATTGACTTCGGGATTCCTGACGGTGATTCTTCTATGGCACGGACTGTAGGTCTGCCTGCAGCCATCAGCACAAAACTTATCTTAGAAGAAAAAATAAAAAAGATTGGAGTTCATATCCCAATTCTTCCTGAAATATACGCTCCTATTCTCCAAGAGTTAAAAGACTTAGGCATCGAATTTAAAGAAAAAAAGGAGGAAATTTAAAATAGTTAGGAGTGAAAAGTTAGGAGTAAGGAGTTAGGAGCAAGATAAACTCAAAACTCAAAAATTATAATAGATTACGGAATAGACTAAACAGACCGAATAGACGGAATAGACTTATATAAGGAGGTTAGATTGAGACGAAAGCCCTCAGTAGCCGGATATTTCTATCCTCACAGAACAAAAGATCTCAGAAAAACAATTGAGCGAATGGTGGATTCTGAAGCTGAAAGAGAAAAAGCAGTCTGTGTGATTTCCCCGCATGCAGGATTTGAATATTCAGGAAGTGTTGCT
>DAOVDU010000016.1 GCA_030669305.1 Candidatus Aminicenantota bacterium | reverse complement strand
TTGGATCTTATCCATGTCCAACAGCAGCTTTAGCCTTAGTATTGATCTCTGGAAATATTAAAAAAATTGATTGGAAGATCTTCATATTACTCCTTATTTGGGCAATTCCATTCCCAATATTTATCCAAATTCCACAATTTGGAGCCTATGAAGATAGTATTATGCTATTAAGTGGATTTTATGCAATTGGATTATGGATTTATGAACAAATAAAGAAACAAATTAAGAGCAAGATTTCCCTCGGGAGTCTAAAGCCTAATGAATCTCTGCCTTCCATCAGGGATTTGGCAACCAAGCTCATAATCAATCCCAACACAGTAGCCCGCGCCTACAGAGAGCTTGAGAAGGAAGGATTCATATACACGCGAAAAGGCAAAGGATGTTATGTTTCTGATAATTCTTACTCTTTAATCAAAAAAGAATGTGCCAAGATTTTAGATCAAATTTTTGATGAGGCAATCGAGGAGGCAAAGAAGTTTAACCACGATCTGGATGAAATCAAGAAACTTTTTGAGCAGAGGCTTGATTTTATAAAAAAAGAAAACAATTAGGGAGAACATAATGGAAGAGATTCTAAAGATAGAAAATTTATACAAAAGCTTTGGTCAAAAAAGAGTCCTTGAAAGCTTCAACATGACCCTTGAGAGGGGAAAAGTTTATGGACTTCTGGGTAAAAATGGAGAAGGGAAGACTACTTTGATCCGAATTATAATGGGGGTTATTCCTGCCGATAAAGGAGAAATTTTTTATAAAAATAAAAGAGTCAAATTCAACGATACTTCTTATAAAAAAGAAGTCGGTTACATTCCAGAAGAAAACATTTTTTTTAGTTGGATGAGGATGAAGGAATTGCTGGATTTTAATTCATCTTTTTATCCTACATGGAATGACCAAAAAGCTGAAGAATATTTAAAGAGATTTTCTTTGGACAAGAAAACGAAAATAAAGAATCTATCCAGAGGGATGAAATTAAAGCTTGGATTGATTGTAGCTTTGGCCTCAGAGCCCGAGCTTTTGATTCTTGATGATCCCACCTCTGGATTGGATGTTCCTACTAGGCATGATTTCCTGAAAGATATTATCAGAGAAATTCTAGAAGGAGGAACCACCATTCTTTTTTCCTCTCATATGGTTCACGAGTTAGAAGGAATCATCGATCATCTCGGCATTCTTCACCATGGAAATCTCACTCTGGATGAAGACTTTCAGAAGGTTAAAAACCTTACAAAGAGAGTTCGGATTACATTTGACAGATCTCCTCCTGATAAAATCGGAATAGAGGGGATCCTTACTGAACAAAGGAATGGCAGCCGGAAAGAATTTGTTATCTACCCTTGGAATGAGGAGAAAGAGAAAAAAATTAAAGCATTATCACCAGTGCATTTGGAAATCGAGCCATTAACTTTGGAAGAGATTTTTATCAATTTTATTTCTTAGATGAGAGAAAAATAACAGGGGAGTAGCCAATGTTTGGAAAAATATTTTTAAAGGAATGGAGAGAGAATATACTTATTTTTTCTTTAGCGATTTTATTTATGGCGGCTTTGATTGTTTTAAATTTATCTAATCAAATAGAATTGACCCTTTATTCTTCCAGCATGTTTTTAATGCTGTTTCTCCCAATTTCTGCTTTGTTGATTGGATCTGGCGGTTTTTACTCGGAGTTTAAGGATAATGCATGGATTTATCTTTTTTCCCGCCCAATAAAAAAAGAGAAAATCTGGATATTTAAATACATCTCTCTTCTGAGCATTCTTCTAGCCATCTTTTTAATTTTCTTTTTAGTCAGGCACTTCCTGCCCGGATTGGATGAAATACTGAAAGATATCGATTTTCCCAGTGAGTTTAGCGGTCTTTTGTCGTTATCTATATATTTTGTTGTACCTATTCTTGCATTTACGATTTCCTTTTCAATTTCTTTGCTATACGATAAACAATTTGTCATCTTTTTTGTTTCAGCCCTCATCGGAACAGGGCTGGCTCTTCTTTTTCGAAAATACATCGAGTTTCTTTGGCTGACATATTTCTATACGAAAGATTTTAAGATATTTTATCTATTTATAGCAGTAAGTTTTATCGCGGCCTCAATATTGACTTTTATAAAATCCGATTTTTCCCAGATGGGAAAGAAGATTTTTCGATTTTCGAAATATGTGGTTCTTTTTCTAGGATTGTCTTTCTTTTTAGGGACAGTTTGGATCACAAAAGGCAAAATATTTTCAGCGGATAAAGGATTTTACCACTATTCTTCACACAAGCATCAGGGAGATGTTTATTTAAGCTCATTCAGGCATGGAATTTTTAGGTTTGATTCAAGACAAGATAAAATCGAAAAGCTCAGCAAAAAATCCAGATTTTCAGATTTTGGATTTTCTGTAAGAAATGGAAAAATTGCTTTTATTGAATATGTTAAAGGAAGGAAGGGGTGGCAACATGATTTATGGATCATGAATACAGATGGATCGGATGAAAAAGCTTTGATCGAATCTCACAAAAAAGAATCTCCGTTTCATAATTTGTACTTAAGATCCTGCATCCTTTCTCCTGAGGGGAATAGAGTGGCTTTTATCACGTCTCCAGAATCAAGGAGATCAGAAAAAAAATTCCCGATTCTATGGTGGATGAATACGGACGGTAGCGGTCTGAAAAGTCAAAGTTTGGATTTTCTTCCTAATAGATACTCCCCTTATAGCTCTTCTCGATTAGAGCTAATTGCCTGGCCTGCGCTTGAAGATTATCTCATTTTGTCATTTGAGGAAAAGTCATCAGGACCCATATCTTTTTATAAGATTGTAAAGGTTGACCTTGAACAAGGCGCCTATCAAGTTCTGGTTGAAAATGTTTTAGGCCCCTATCAAATCTGGGTTTCTCCCAAGCATAATTCCCTGGCATTAGGATTTCGTGATAAGCTTGATAACAAGGAGATAATAGCGGTTCTGAACCTTAAGACCCTTGAGATAAAAGAGATCTTTAAGGCGGATTTTTTGAAGAAGCTAGGGGGAATTAAATGGGATCAAAATGGAGATAAAATTGCTTTTGTGAGGGAAAAAGAATTATGGGTCTATCATTTAGCTGAGAATAGAGCCAAAAAAATTATTCAGTGGAACTACAATTATGAAACTAGATTTGACTGGGCTTCTGATGGACATAAATTCGTCTTGATCGAACCTTTTTATGGAGAGGGTCATTTGACGGTTTTGGGGGAAGATTTTAGCGAAGAAAAAATAATCAAAATTCCATTTCCGATCAAAGGTTCAGTTTACGTATGGGGCCTGGATAATAAAGTACTGGTTAAAGATTATAGAAGAGGCCCGCTCTGGCGAGTTGATTTAGAGACAGAAGAGTGGAAAAAGATAAACTAATAATAGGATTAGTTCGTTTAGAATGTTTTGTATGTGAAAAGGGGGATGATGGAAAAGAAAGAAATGATATTCGCCAATTTATAAAATGAAATGAGAATAAACTATTTTTCATATATGTACGTATTATTAAATGAGAAATAAAAAATGATAAAATGAATCATCGCTTCCTTTTAATTTCATTATTTAATGTCTTCTCTCTGGATAAGGAGGTAAATTATGGGATTTTACTTGAAGCCATTTTTCTTTTCTTTTTTATGTCTTTTTCTTTTATTCTCACCTCTTGAATCAAAAATATGTGAAAATAGTTCTTTATCTGATGATGAATACACAGTATTGAAAATTTGTGAAGGGGTCATCCAATTATTTAAGCATTTTCATGATTCAGTATGGGCTGGCTACAATCTTGCGAAGCAACCCTTCATTGTTTATATACCGGGGAAATGGGTGCTTCTCTTTAACACTGACCAGAAAATAGAAGGTTTTACTTCCTGTCCCGAAGGGTGGCCGGATTTAAGAACGAATGTTCTCTACCATCAGGGACAATACAAAGACCTTGTAGGGCAGCTAGCTTTCGATTTCCCGGTGGGTAATATTAAGACAGTGGCCATCGGATTGCCACAAAAACTCCCAGAATCCCTTGATTTTCTTGAAATGCGTCTCTTTGGTCACATTGTTCATGAGGCATTTCATCAGTTTCAATATGAAAAGTTTGGTGATATTGCCTGGGAGCGAGAGGAAAGATATCCTATTTTGGACCGGGAGAATACAGCACTTGCCTATTTAGAAATGCGTTTGCTAATGGATGCGTTGAAGTCGGTCTACACGAACAACAAAAAGCAGGTAAAAAAATATGTTAAACAATTTGTTGCTGTAAGAAATCATCGCTGGGAACTAAGCGATCCTTTTGTTATACGATACGAGCAGGGGCAAGAAATTCGGGAAGGGACCGCGAGATATGTGGAGATGAAAAGCATTGAACTTTTGAAAACTATGAAATACCAATCTTCTCTCAGCGGTTTGACAAGTTCACTGGAAGAGGATTTGAAATCAATCTCGATGCTCGAATATCTCATGAGAGATTTTCATGAACGGATGACAGACGAGTCTGTTTCTCCTGAAAATATGCTGCGTAACAGAATATATCCTGTTGGAAGCACTATGGGATTCCTGGCAGATTGCCTTGATATTGACTGGAAAGAAAAAGCACAAGAAGCAGGACCGGAATTCACGTTCGAAAAGCTATTCACTCAGAACCTTGGCATAGATAAGAAGAAATTGAGAGATTTTTTAAAAAAGGCAAAAAAAAATTACGGTTATGACAAAATTATAGCCTCAACTGAAAAGCTCATTAATGAATACAGAAATGGGTATGAAAAAGATTTGAAATCCTTTGAAGCTCAAAAGGGCTTACGAATAGAAACAGATTTTACTTATAGGAGTCTTTCCCGTTCTCGAAGCAGTACGGGCAAAAGGTGGATTATGGATAATGGAGCCATTTCATTTTGTAAAAACTTCAGAGTTTATACCCTAAAAAATAAAGACCTGATTTTACAGTTGCATGATGCAGGTGTGTTTGAAGAGAATGATTGGGTTAATAAAAGAAAAAAAGTCGTTTTCTTTGCTCCGGAAATATATTCACTATCATTAGATAACAAGCCTTTTAAGACTAACGAAGACTTGCATCAAGGATTTAATTGCATTGAATTTCATGGAAAGAACTTTAAATTCAGCTACTCCAAAGCAGGAACAATAACTTTTAGCGGTAGCAGCATAAAAGTGAATCTGATTTTATGAATCAATAAGATACAATCTAATCTTATTTTGTGAAATGAAAAACACAAAGTGTTTTTTTATATTTTATTTTGAGATTCCAGCCAGCCTTTTCTGCTCTATCGTACCAAATTGACTCGATGGAATTCTGGTTCAGTTTCCAATTCTTTCAATGAAACATTTTCTTTTATTTGTTTTAGCCATCCTAAGAGTGTTTCTTTCCAGGCATCATTAGCAGGTCGAATTCGTTCCAATGTCATTTCATTATTCCCACTTCATTTTATAAACCATTAATTCCTTATAACCGCTCTCTTTTTCTCGGAGACAATATAGGCGATTCTTTTTGGCCCTTACGGTTAATGGATAGGACCGACCAACATTCCCGAGACTCACCCTCCCGATGAATACTCCCTCAGAGTTAAAAATGTCATTCATGTATTCCCTGGAATTAACGCCTTCTTCGTAAGTCAAGACAAATATCCGTCCCTCATCATCGGTAAATAGATACCGGAAGGGAGGCCAATTCTTCGTAAAATAGTAATTATCCCGCAATGGATGTCCCTCAAGAAAACGTCCAAAATAAGCTATTTTGAATTCTTCCGAAACCTCAACCGGTTTATATTCTTTCCTTATTTTCCGCAATAAATTTCCTTCAAGGTCATATACCTGGATTTCATACCCTCTTTCTGAGTTTCCGATATATATTTTATCCTTGGAAGCTCTATCAATCATTCTATCTCTATTCACAGGGCTTTTTGCGTTCATTACGTTGGGAAATTGTAAAGTATCAAGCTTCTTAATATCTTCAAATTCAGAATTGCATATACCTACATGGTTTTTCAAAAATTCTGGAGCTTGATCCTGCCAAAATATAAAGTATTTTCCATTCTCAAGTGGGACCAAGCTGTAATTTTTTCCTATGTGAGTTTCTCTTAGAAAATTGCCGCCCCTGTCATAGACCAAGAATTTACTTTTTGAGGGATCTTTAGCTATGACCTCGCCTTGAGGATTGATCAATATGGTTCCTCCCCACTCAATCTCACCTGGCCCCTTTCCAAAGCGCAGAAAAGACTTTATAAAATTTCCCCTTTGATCGAATTTAAAGATATAATTCTCCTCACTTCTCCAACGAATAACAAAAATATTCGCCTCCTCATCAACGTCAAATGTTTCAATATCGATCAATCCAATCTCTAGCATATCGTATCTTTCTGTATCGATCGAAAATTCTTCTTCTAATGTTAATGTAGACGGTTCACCTTTTATTTTATATGGCTCAATGTGATTAATAATAACCTCCACTCCATCTTCCATAATCTTTTCTGCTTTTTCCTGTTTTGGAGTACAGTAGGAAAATAAAAAAAGAATTAAAATAAGATAAATTAATTTTTTTATTTTACCCTCCTTGCTGAGATTTCCCCTCCTCCTCAACCGTCTCTCTTATGAGGCGATGAGGCGTCATCTGCTCTGCATCCTGCAGTAAAAGGGAAGGCAGGGATTTAGGGTCTAATGAGACCATTCTCATTTATATAGACCACTTATTTGATTTTTTTTGTCTACTTCAACAATTTATCTGTGTAAAAATATTCACTGGCTCAGTTTGGAACTGACGAGTCGGTTGAGGCTAATCCCTTCTTTTTTTGCCTGGATGGCCAAGCTTCGATGAACTTTAGGGGGAATTCTCACTATGAATTTGCCGCTGAATTTTTTACAGGCAAGCGGTTCAGGGGGGGATTCTCCGTTGTTCTTCATATCTTTGATGACATCTTCAACGACCCTTCGAATTCCATTTAAAGCTTCTTCGAGACTTTCATCTAGCCAACTCAGGCTGGGAAATTCGAAACACAAACCGACATATTCATTATCATCTTCAGACCAGGTAATGCTATAAGTATAGCGGTCATTTTTTATTGCCATTCTCAGACTCCAGTTTTTCTAATGATATCATTATTGATACTAATGTCAAGAAGAAATATTAATAAAAATATCCTTCAATGAGAAAAGACGTTCACACTCCTTTTCATTTTCAAATTTATTTGCTTAATCTTTCACCTTTTCTCATGTTCAACATTTCTTCCTTTTTTCTGTATTGACTCAAAGGTTGTTTTATTGATAAATTGTCAGGGAAAACATAAAATAGTTGCAGGAAAAGGGAACTAGTGTAATAATAGCAAAATTGCTTTAAGAAACTTAAAATCCCAAAAAAAAGGAGGAATAAAAATGGCAAAAAAATTATGTATTTTAACCTTTCTTATTTTATTTGCTTTTTCTTTGAATGCTTATTCTGAGGAAATAAATCTGATTGACAGGGCTGCTAATGCAAAATGGCATAATACGGATAACAAAATCCTAGCATTTGGAGTCGATGGAAGGGCTAACGGAACAGCAAAGTATGAATATGACGTTACGTTAGAAAACAGCAAAACACAGAAGAAAGTATTATTCACTCATCCTCAATGGAAAGGTTTTGGAAATGTCGTAGGTGTATTTCAGAATATATCAATCCCGCAAAAAGGCGGGAAAATCATAATTGCTGGAGGATTTCTTCAAGGAGCACAAGGTACTGACGGAGTAAAGTTTTCTGCTAATTTTATCAGTGCTCCCCAGGTTATAACAAGAAAGGTTCGTCGGGTTGGCCAGCCACAAAGTCTAGGGGTTTCTCTCTGTTCTTTTAATGCCAAATATGACGGCAAAATTGACAGGGTCGAGTGTGATTTATCTGGGATTGCTGGGCAAAAAGGCAGTATAGTATTGGTTGTGGGTGCGGGCAATTCTCCAGATAACGACTGGGCAGTATGGACTGCCGCAAAACTGGTCTTTGGACCAGCGGTTCCCAAAGAAAAAAAAGTTCGCATGTTCAAGACGCTCTCAGGCCACACAGGGCGCATTTACAGAGCCAGTTTCAGTCCTAACAGCAGGTATTTAGTGACTGCAAGTGGAGATAATACGGCCAAGATCTGGGAAGTTTCAAGCGGAAGAATGATAAAAACCCTCAGGGGACATTCCAGCCATGTATTCTCAGCAAGCTTCAGTCCTAATAACAGAAGAGTAGTTACAGCAGGCGGCAATACGGCAAAGATCTGGGAAGTATCGAGTGGGATACAGATAAAGATGCTTATAGGCCATACCAAGGTAGTTCATTCAGCCGAATTCAGCCCTGATGGGAATTATGTGGTGACAACGAGCGAAGACGGAGCAGCTAAGATATGGGATGCCAGGAGCGGCAAGGAGATGCGAACGATTGCTGTTACCAGCGGCGGTTGGGTTTACTCGGCAAGTTTTAGCCCCAATGGCAGAATAATTGCAATTGGTGCTCATGGAGGTTTAGCTGGAACATGGAGAGTTTCAGACGGAAAAAGAGCGCAGACATTTAGAGGGCATAATAGAGCTGTAAACTCAGTCAGTTTCAGCCGCAATGGCAGGTATTTGGCAACAGCCAGCGTTGGCAATACAGCCAAGATCTGGGAAGTTTCAAGCGGAAGATTGATACAGACTCTAAGCGGGAATTATTTTGGTTCAGCCAGTTTTAGCCCTAACGGGAAATATGTTGTTACCGGAAATGATGGCGGCATAGCCAGAATTTGGGAAGTTACAAGCGGGAAACAGATTTTAAGGATTGAACATGCCGCAATGGGGAAGGTAATTTCTGCGACTTTCAGCCCAAACGGGAAGTATGTGGCAACAGCAGGTGAGGATCAAACAGCAAAGATTTGGCAAGTTACACTGAAGTAAAAAGCCAGGGCAGAAATAACGAAGCGTAAAACTAAAAACGAGTAAGGAGTGAGGAGTAAGGAATGAGGAGCAAGAAAACGCAAAACTAATTTCTGTTAGACTGTTTGTCTGTTAATCAGTTAATCGGTTAGTCTGTTAATCAGTTAATCGGTTAGCCCGTTAGTCGGTTAATCTGTTAGATAATTTTAATAAAATAATTAACGCATGAACAGACTAACTGGCTAACTGACTAACCAGATTTATGAGATTGCCACGCTCCCTTCGGTCACTTGCAATGACACGACAAAAACTCAAAACTCAAAGCTCAAAACTCAAAACTTAAAACGGATTTTTATCTTGCCTGTCTTGCTAATTTATGTTGTCTTGCCGCCCGATAGGGCTTTGTCTTGCTAGCGAAGCGTTGTCTTGCCCTTCATCTTGTCTTGCCTGTCTTGCCCATATAAATAAACCAGACCAACCAGACCAATTTTTTTCGGTTCATCACGTTTTTGAGTACCTGGAACAGTTTGGGATGTCTTTTTACAGACAGAATCTGAGAAGGAGTCAGAGCGACATCATTGCGTTGCTTAAAACTGACATGCGGAGTTCCACAGGGCCGAGAGGAACAGCGAGGAAATGGCGTTAAAAATCCGACTGGAGCGAAACTCTTCTCAGATTCTTCGGTTTTATTGGCAATGTTTTATTCAGGTATCCATTAGTGTGATGAGCCTTTTTTTCACTCACTGGCCGGAATTTCACAGAGACTGTTAATTGATAAAACAGTTCAATTCTTTTAATATAAAGATGGGAGAGTAATGAAAAGCTGTCGAAATGATAATTTTTGGGGATTTTTTCAGTCTATTATAATGAAGAGACTGAGAATAATTTTATATTAAGAAAAATCCAATGAAAATAACTCAAATTTCTGTAAAAAGGCCGGTAACAACTTTTATGTTTTTCATTGCCATCATCCTCCTTGGCTTTGTCTCCCTAAGGGAACTGAGCGTGGATTTGCTGCCGGACATCAGTTATCCACGGCTCTCGGTAGTCACAAAATATGCTGGTGTTGCACCAGAAGAAATGGAAACTCTTGTGACTCAGCGCCTGGAGGCTGCTGTCAGCCGGATCCCTGGACTACGGCGGGTAGAATCAGTATCCAAAGAGGGCATTTCTTACATGACTCTCGAGTTTACCTGGGGAACGGATATGGATTTTGCCATGCTGCACACGAGGGAAAAGCTTGACAGTGCTCAGCTTGATGAGGATGTAGAAGAACCCACAATTATTCCCCTGGATCCACAGAGCAAACCCATTATGGTTCTATCTGTATCCGGAGAAGGGTCTCTTCTGGATCTTAAGGAATTTTCAGAAGAGTTGATAAAGCCACGTCTGGAGCAAATTGAAGGAATAGGCTCGGCAGAGATAGCCGGAGGGGTTGAACGGGAAATTCAGGTAGAAATCAAACCCGAGCTTCTTGCTTTGTATGGGTTGACCATAGATCAGATTTCTCAGAGAATTGATGCATTTAACCGCAATCTTCAAGGAGGATCCATAAGAAAAGGGAGATTTAAGTATGCGCTTCGCATTGTGGGGGAATTTGATTCTGTGAGCGAAATAGGTGAAGTCAGTCTAAAAACAACAGAGGAGCGAGGTGTTGTACGGCTTAAAGATGTAGCTCAGATCAATGATTCCATTAAAGAACGTGAAGGAATAACCAGACTTAACGGCAAAGAAAGCATTGGAATTCTGGTGAGGAAGGAGTCTGGAGCCAATACTGTTAAAGTCACAAAAATAGCCCGTGATATCCTTGAAGAAATCAAGGCAGGAAATCCTAAGGTAGATATTCTGGTTGTCTCAGAACAGGCAAAATACATAGAAAATGCCATTTCATCAGTGCTCAACTCGATTATTTTTGGAGCTATTTTGGCTTTTCTGGTTTTGATTATTTTTCTCCAGGATCTTAGGACGCCGTTGATTATTGCTGCAGGCATTCCAATTTCTATAATCGCAACCTTTAATCTTCTCTATTTCCGGGATATCACGCTGAACATCATGTCTCTGGGAGGGCTTGCTTTGGCCGTGGGAATGCTGGTGGATAATTCCATCGTGGTCTCTGAGAGTATTTTTAGACACAAAAACCTTGGCAAGCGTCCTTTTGAGGCAGCTTTAACAGGCACAAAAGAGGTCGGAATGGCAGTAACTGCCTCGACTCTAACGACAATATCTGTTTTTCTACCTGTCATCTATGTCCATGGAGTTGCTGGCCAGTTGTTTAAAGACCAGGCACTCACAGTGACGTTCGCGCTTCTTTCCTCACTTGTTGTTTCGTTGACCCTGCTTCCCATGCTAGCGTCGCGGAAATTTGAGATTAAAAAAAGCCCCGAAGAGACGAAAGGAAAAGATGAGAAGGAAGAAGAGAAAGACATCGGAAAGAAATCAAAATTTCTGTATTTAGTTTATCCATATAAAGGGCTTAAATGGCTTTTTCGTTTTATTTTTAAAGGAGTTTTTTTAGCTTTTAACTTCATCACAAGCTTTATTGCGCAGCTTTTCCTTCTGGTTTTTCATTATGTCTCTCTCCCTGTAAAGCCTGCGGTCCGTGTTGTTTTTAAGGGCTATAATATTGTCTATCAAAAATTTGCGACCCAATATCATCAATTTCTCTTATGGTGCCTGGATAATAAAGGAAAAGTGCTGGTTGGCTCTCTGGTTTTTTTAATTATCACCTTTCTTATTGCCACTCAAATACCGCGGGAGCTCATGCCAAAACCCGAGGCTTCCTCATTCGAACTAAACCTGAAAACACCCATAGACTATTCCCTGGAGCAGACATCTGATATTGTCTTTTCTCTTGAAAAATGGCTGGAGAAGAACGAATCCGTGAAAGCATCATTTTCTCAAATAGGAGTCGTCAGCGGAATGGAGAGTCTAAATCCTGATGTTTCCTTGAATTCAGCAAAGGTCCATGTGGAGATTCATGACTTTTCACAGCTCGATAAGACAGTAGAAGATTTAAGGGAAAGACTCGGGAAATTTCCTGGACTTAGTTATTCTATTGTCAAAGAACAATCCACACTCGCCCAATTTCTTGCTTTTTCTACTGCTGATGTGGGACTTAAGATCAAAGGCGATGACCTCGACAAGTTAAAAGGACTTGCAGAGGAACTCGTAGGGAAATTAAAGGATATAGGGGGGATTGCAGATGTTAGGACGAATATAGGAGAAGGAAAGCCCGAATTTTTAATAAAAATAAAAAAGGAAGCCTTTGAAAAATATGATGTCTCTCCGGCAACTATTGGAAGTTTTCTTGTGAATGCCGTGCGAGGCAGTAGGGCCACACAATTTAGAGAATTGGAGAAAAAATATGATGTCCTCGTTCGCTTGGAAGCAGAGACGAGAGAAAACATTGACTCTCTTCTGGATGAGCAAATTTCATACAGAGGCACTCTTATTCCTTTAAGGGAGTTGGTGTATTTCGAGATTGCCAGAGGGCCAAAAGAGATAAGAAGGGAAAGCCAGCAGAGAGAGGTCCTAGTCTATGCCAATCTCCGGGGCAAAAAGATCAGTCAAGTTGTCCCGGAGATTAAAGAAAAAATCGATGAGCTTTCTTTGCCTCCCGATTACAGAGTGGTTATCAGTGGAGAACAAGAAGAGATGACTAAATCCTTCAGAAGCTTGATTTTTGCTTTTTGCCTGGCAGTGCTTTTGGTTTACATGATAATGGCAGCTCAATTTGAATCCCTGCTTCATCCGTTCTTAATCCTTTTCACATTACCCATGGGTTTAACTGGAGCAGTCTGGGCTTTGTTTTTAACTGGGCAGACGCTGAACGTAGTCTCAATAATCGGTATGGTTGTTTTAGCAGGGATTGTGGTCAATGATGCGATCGTGAAAGTAGACTATACAAACCAATTGCGGAAAAGAGGTCTCGGTCTCAGAGAAGCGATAATGGAGGCAAGCCGGGTGAGACTAAGGCCAATACTGATGACCACGGTCACAACAGCCTTTGGCCTTTTTCCTATGTCCCTGGGTTTGGGAAAGGGCTCAGAGCTGCAGCAGCCATTAGCTATCTCTGTAGTAGGAGGCCTCATATTAGCAACATTCTTAACATTGATTCTCATTCCGTTGGCCTATGAGTTGGCTGAGCGGCACAAATCGAGATTTGAGCAATGAAGATTTTCGTGGAACGGCCGATTGCCACAGCCATGATTTTTTTGGCTTTAATGGTACTGGGCATCTATTCTTTCTTGAATATTCCTCTTGAGTTGGCACCTAAAGAGGAATACCCTCGGCTTGATATTAGCACATACTGGAGTGGTGTCCCACCAGAGATAATTCAAACTCAAATTACATCCCCTCTAGAAGAAAAAGCAGTCATGGTAAAGGGAGTCAGAAAAATCATATCATCCTCAAGCATTGGCTGGTCAAGAATTACCTTAGAGTTTGATACAAAAACTAACATGGAATTTGCGCATCTAGCGCTTAGAGAAAAGATCGCTGAAGTCGAAGAGATTTTGCCCTATGGTGTCGTAAGGCCGAGAATCGAGCCCTATGTTCCTGATCTTTTCAGATTGAACCCTTTTCTCAGTTACACAATTTCAGGCGATTATTCGCTTCAAAAATTGAGAGAACTTGTCAAAGATAAAATCGAAGTAGGTATAGGTTCTGTGAAAGGAGTTGCCAAGGCAGAAATTACCGGAGGATCTGAACCTGAAATCAGAATTATCCTTGATGAGAAAAAACTGAAAAGTTTGAATATTCATCCCTATTTTGTGATTAATGCTATCAATGAAAGAACTCGAACCTATCCAGCAGGAAAAGTTAAAAGAGGCACACAGGAATTCATTTTTAAAGTTTCAGATCCTATAGAAGAATTAAAGGAATTAGGCGATACGATAGTTTCTTTTTCAGGAAATAATCCTATTAAATTAAGGGATGTTTCTCAAGTTGTTCCCTCTTATGGAGAAATTTACCGAATCGAGAGGATAAACGGCCAGCCTACAATCAAATTGACAGTCATAAAAGAGAGAGGAACGAGTACACTTAAGGTTGCTAAACATGTTAAGCAAAGATTAGAAGCCATAAAAAATGAATTGCCCCGAGATTTGATTTTTAGAATGGTGGATGATGAAAGCGAAGAAATTCAGAAGAATCTCAGAGAGCTTTATCTCCTTGTCGGCATAATTTTATCCGTAATTTTCATTCTGGTTTTCCTTGTTTTGAGAAATCTTAAGCCTTCGCTTTTAGTTCTGTCATCTATTGCTTTTTCTGTGTTGATAACCTTTAACCTGCTTTACTTTTTTAAGGTTTCAATTAATCTGTTGACATTAGGAGGGCTGGCTCTTGGTTTTGGCCTGTTTGTTGACAACTCTATTGTTGTTTTTGAGAATGTGCTGCGATTGAGGGAAAAAGGATTATCGCCTTTCCAGGCAGCTATTCAGGGCTCAAGAGAGGTTTTTCTTCCGGTCTTGGCAGCGACTTTAACCACAATGAGTGTATTCTTTTCCTTTGTCTATTTTACGGGAAGGATGAAGATTTATTATCTTCCTTTAGCCATAATCATCTCTTCAGCACTGGCAGCTTCTCTTTTTGTGTCTTTTTCTCTAATTCCTGCATTAAGTCCCAGATTATTAAAGAAGGGAAAAAAAGAGAGAAAGGAGAAATTTCGAAACGTTTATGAAAAATTCTTAAAATTCATTCTCCGCCATCCTGTGGAAATTATCCTTGTTATAATTGCAGTATTTTATGGAACTTACAAATGGTTTAAAGCAGAAGTGACTATTAATGAGTGGTTCAGACCTTATTCAAAGCAAGTGCTTCGTGTTGGAATCACGATGCCACCGGGAACGCCAATAGAAAGGGCAGATGAGGTTGCAAAAAAATTTGAAGAGAAAGTTTTGGAAGCAACTTATGAGAAGGAGATGAATACCACGGTAGGGACTGAACGTGCGCTTATAGTAATAAAATTTCCCCCTCATATCGAATATTCTTACCGCCCTTATCTTATGAAAGAAGAATTGATTCAGCTTGCTACGAATTTTGCAGGAATAGGCGTCTCGATTTATGGGTTTGATCCGCAAGGCTATTATTCTTCTATTGGAACCGGAACATATTATGATTCGAGGATAAAATTTTTTGGCTACAACATGAAAAAGTTAAATGAAATTACTTCCAACCTCGAACGAACACTGAAAAGAAATCCTCGGATAAAAGAAGTCAGAAGGGTCTTTGCCAGATACTCCTGGTACAGGCTCGATTCATTCGAGTATGTTTTAAAAATAGACAGAGAAGCTATGAGAAAGTATGAGATTGATCCGCGATATCTTTATTCTCACTTTCAATCTCTTATTCAAGGAAGGGTATACGGCGCTCGGCTCAGGGCAAAGATTGCTAGCAAAGAGATGGATCTTTCCATCAAATTTCCAGAAGCCGAAAGGATGGATCTCAAAAACCTTCAAGATGCGCTCATTCAAACACGTGGAGGAGAATATTTGAGGGTAGGGGACATTACAATTCTGGAGGAAAGACCTATTGCTGGCTCTATCGATAGAGATGACCAGCAGTTCCAACAGACAGTCCAGTGGGAATTCAGAGGCCCTTATAAAGCCGCGGAAAAGTATAAAAAGACAATTTTTTCAAGACTCCAGCTTCCCGCAGGTTTTTCTGCGACCTTAGAAGAGAGTTGGTTTATGACAGAGGAAGAAAAAGGGCAGATGAAGTTTGCCATCATCTTTTCCCTTATTGTCATATTTATGATTTTGGCTTCTCTATATGAATCTATCATCCAGCCTTTTTTCATTCTTCTGGCTGTTCCTCTGGCATTGATAGGGGTTTTTGTGGCCTTTGTGATAGCTGATTTTCCTTTCGATTCCTCGGCCTACATAGGTGTCATCCTGCTGGGAGGGATTGTGGTTAACAACTCTATCCTTCTCGTTGACCATATTAATTTAAAGCGGCGCCAGGGGCTTTCGCTCCTTGAGGCAGTACTTAAAGGATCCAGGGAAAGAATCAGGCCAATTTTTCTTACAACTAGTACGACTGTTCTTGGAATGCTTCCTCTGGTCTTGATTCAGATAGAAGAAGGAAGGAGGCGCATTTGGTCCTCATTGGCCCTTTCAGCCGTTGGAGGACTTATCAGCTCAACAATTTTTATTCTTATTGTCATACCAATTTTTTATTATTATGGTGATCGTATCCGTTCATTTGGTGCTGAGAGGATGAACAACTTTAGGAAAGCCTGGAAAAACTTTTAAAACCTCCTCAATCCTTTTGATTTAAATGCCATTTTTGTTATAAAATTTTTTTGTGGAGGTACAAGATGGAGTCTCTTTCCGTTTCAGAAATAATAAGAAAGATCCAAAAATTTCCAAAAAAGAATTTAATTCATTTGCCAACTCCTCTTTATAAATTGGAGAATCTCTCTCAAGCACTAGGCGGACCAGATATTTTTATAAAACGCGATGATCTTACAGGATTAGCCTTGGGAGGGAATAAATCCCGCAAACTTGAATTCATTATTCATGATGTGCTGGATAAAGGTGCTGATGTCATAATAACATGGGCCAGTTTACAGTCAAACTGGTGCCTTCAGACAGCGGCTGCGGCCAGAAAATTCGGCATAACACCCATACTTATCCTATTTAAAACATATGACCTTCCTGAAGAATACGACGGAAATCTTCTTCTGGATTTTATCCTGGATGCAGACATTAAGATAAGGGAAGGACCAAAAGGAGGTGTGGTAAAGGCCGAAGATGTCGAGGAAATATTGGAAGAAATTATTTTAGATATAAAAGAAGGGGGACATTCCCCCTACGTTGCGCCTATTGGTGGTTCTATGGTAGGAGGTTCCATGGAAAAGCCGCTTGGAGCTATAAGCTATGTAAGTGCTTTTGTTGAAATGTTAGAGCAAGCTGAAGCACATGGTTTTGAAATGGATTATGTTATTCATGCCTCAGGCTCAGGAGGAACTCAGGCCGGCTTGGCTGTTGCGGCAAAAGCATTAAAAGGAGGCACAAAGGTTTTGGGAATCAGTGTTTCCGATGATAAGGAGACATTCGGGAAAGATGTTTTAACCGTCGCCAAAGACACGGTGAATGCTTTGGGTCTTGATCTTGAGATCAACAAGGAGGATATAATTGTTTTTGATGAATATATAGGAGAGGGTTACGGAATAATTAACAAGGAAGTATCAGACACTATTCGGTTTGCAGCGAAAAAAGAAGGCATTTTTCTCGATCCTGTTTATACAGGTAAAGCCATGCTTGCTCTTTTTGATCTGATAAAAAAAGGGTATTTTAAGAAGGAGGATAAAGTAGTATTTTGTCATACAGGTGGAACACCTGCTCTTTTCCCGAATAAAGACAAAATTAGCAAGTTTCTTGGTTTATAGCATAAACGAAAGCAATTTCAAATGACCAATTGATTAAGTTAGGAGTGAGCAGTTAGGAGTTAGGAGTAGTTTAAAATGAGAATTATCTCCTCACTCCTTACTCCTCACTTTTTACTATGGAAAGGAATATGACATGAAATTTGAAAGGCCAACCTTCAAAGATATCCTGGAGGCAAAAAGAATACTTAAAGAATATCTGCCACGAACTCCTCTTTATTCCTATCCCCAGCTTAATCAGCTTTTAGATGCCAGAGTATTTATCAAGCATGAAAACTATTTGCCCACTGGCACATTTAAAGCCAGAGGAGGAATCAATCTTATATCGCATTTAAAGCGTGAACAGAGAGAAAGAGGGGTGATTACAGCCTCAACTGGAAACCATGCTCTTTCCATTGTTTATGCTTCCAAGCTGTTTGGTGTTCCTGTGACAATTGTCATGCCTGAAAAAGCAAATGTTACAAAGGTGAAAGCGATAAGAGGCCTTGGGGCAAATATTGTTTTTTTTGGGCGAATATTTGATGAGGCCAAAGATTATGCTGAAAAGCTTGCAGGGGAAAAGAGTGCACGCTTTATTCATCCTGCAAGTGAACCTTATTTAATAGCAGGAGTGGCCACATATGCTCTGGAAATTCTAGAGGATGTTCCTTCTTTAGATATGATCATTGTCCCAGTAGGAGGAGGGAGCGGTGCTTCTGGGTGCTGTCTCACCAAAGAGGCTGTAAATCCGAAAGTTCAGGTCATCGCTGTTCAGTCAAAACAAGCTCCTGCTGCCTATCTGTCATGGAAGAATAAAAAGATCGTCAAGGATAAAATGGAGACTGTTGCAGAAGGACTGGCGACTGAGATAGGCTATGAATTGACCCAGGAAATTCTCCAGGACTATCTATCGGATTTTATTCTGGTCTCAGATGAAGAAATGGTCCAAGCCATTATTATCATCATGGAACTCATAAGAAATATGGCTGAAGAAGCAGGAGCCTCTCCTCTTGCTGCAGCGCTAAAGATAAAGGACAGGCTAAAGGGTAAAAAAGTTGCGCTTGTTCTTACAGGCAGCAATATTTCAATGGAAAGATTAAAACGGTTACTCTGTTAATCGGTTGTTTATCAGTTAATCAGTTATTCTGTTTGTCGGTTAATCTGTTGAATTTTTTATAAAATAACAGACTAACAGACAAACTGATTAACCGACTAACTAGCTAACCGACTAACAGACAGACTGATTAACCGACTAACTGGCTAACCGACTAACTGACTAACAGACAAACTGATTAACCGACTAACCGACTAACAGTTTTACTTACGTGTACTTTTCAAATATTTCAAGAATTCTGCATCGGTCGAGAGGATAAGCCAGGTCTGTTTGTCCATTATCGTACGGTATACTTCCAGGGTTTTCATGAACTGGTAGAATTCCGGGTCTAAATTATAAGCCTGAGCATAAATCTTGGTGGCCTCAGCATCGGCTTTTCCTTTGAGTTCCTGAGCTTTCCGGTATGCTTCGGATTGAATCTTTTTCAGCTCCCGCTCTTTCTGCCCTCGGATTTCAGCACTTTTTCCGTCTCCTTCGGAGCGGTATTTTGCTGCGATTCGCTGCCTTTCAGCAATCATCCGATCGAAGACTTTACGCTGGACATCTTCAATATAATTGATTCTTTTTATTTTTATATCTTTGAGCTCAATACCAATTTCTGGGGTAACCAGAGAAGCTTTTTCCAGGATGATTTGTGCAATCTTCTCTCTTCCTGTTTCGATTTTAGGAATAACGCTCGCGATGTCGAGAATGGCGATTTCCTCAGTTATTTCAAATTCCCGGTTTGAAGAACGGACAATTTCGATGAGGTCAAAATTTGCAACTGCGTTTCTTGTCTCACCATCTATGATATCATCGATCCTTGAGTGGGCTCCTCTCTCATCCCTTACCCTCTGGAAGAAAATAAGAGGCTTGCTGATTCTCCAGCGAGCATAGGTGTCAACCCATATGTATTTTTTATCTTTAGTGGGAATCTCGTTGGCATCTCCATCCCATTCCAGCCATCTTTTTTCAAAGAAGTTGGTTTTCTGGATGAAAGGAACTTTCATATGCAATCCTGGTGAAGTGACTGCTTCTCCGATTGGCTCCCCGAATTGAGTGATAATCACCTGGTTCATTTCCGAAACTATGTAGAACGAACTAAGAAGAACAATAGCAACAACAAAGACTACGGCTGCAATTATAATATAGCTTGTTTGTTTGGTCATTTTTTCACCTCCTCCCCGAGATTCAGAAGCGGCAGGATGTTCTTTTGTTTTTCATCGAAGATGATTTTTTTGTTTATTTTTGGGAGAATTTCATTGATGGCTTCGAGGTAAAGACGCTTTCGAGTCACCAAAGGAGCTCTGACATATTCTTTGTAGATGGCCTTGAATCGATTCGCATCGCCTAGGGCGTTGTTTACTCTGGCCATGGCATATCCTTCGGCTCCTCTAATTGTCTGTTCTGCTTCGCCTTGTGCTCTTGGGATCTCCTGGTTGTATTCTGACCAGGCTTCGTTTATTTTTCTTTCTTTTTCCTGGAGTGATTCATTAACTTCGTTGAATGCTGGTTTTACAGGATCAGGAGGATTGACATCTTGGAAGATGAGCTGATTGACCTCTATCCCAATTTCGTAGAGGTCGCAAAGCTGCTGGAGTTCCTCTTTTGCTTCCAATGCCATCCTAGCCCTTCCGATTGTGACCACCTCATCCACTGAGTTATCACCAACCACTCTTCTCACCACAGCTTCATTCATGTAGCGAAAAGTTGCTTCTGGATCCCTTATTTTGAACAGGTATTTATAGGGATCTTTAATCTTGTACTGAACGATCCATTCCACCACCGCAACGTTTAAATCACCTGTTAGCATTTGGGCTTCCTTGATTGTTTCTCCTGTTACTCCGTATTCAGTCCTGATTCCTGCTCTTGTCGTCCGGAATCCAAATTCCGCTTTTAGCTGTCTTTGGACAGGAACTTTTATCAGTTTTTCGATCCCAAGGGGCAGCTTGAGGTGAAGACCTGGATTTGTGGTCCTGGAAAACTTGCCGAACTGGAGAATCACGCCTATTTCTTCAGGGCCGACCTGATAAAAAGATCCAACAAGCAGGATAAGAATTACAACTGCTGCAATGGTTAGTTTGATGACCACGGGTTTGATTTTGGGTAGTTTAAATTCCAAAGATGGAAAATCATTCGTCATAAAAACCTCCTCTTATCTTTTGAGTTGGAATTATAATAACACAGAAATAAATTAATATAAAGCAACTCAGTAACTAAAAACTCAAAGCTTAAAACTAATTTCTGTTAGTCTGTTAGTCAGTTAATCAGTTAGTCTGTTAAATAAGAAGGCAAAGCGAGCAAGGTGTGCAAGAGCGCAAGGCGAGTAAAAAGCCTGTCATTGCGAAGCGCGAAGCGCTGTGGCAATCCCAAAGTGCAGCGTTTTTTTTAAACAATTAGCTTTAGCTACTGATTCAATTGACTAAACTGTATTGTAAATTTATTTGAACAAATGTAAAATCAAACCTCAATGGTTTGAGTTGAAAGATGGCAGATGATGAATTTTTCATGCAGCAGGCTCTGGCAGAAGCACAAAAATCTCTGGAAAGGGGAGAGGTGCCGGTAGGAGCGGTTTTGGTCTCCGGCAAAAAAATCTTGAGCCGAGCTCATAATGAACCGATTGTAAGAAATGACCCGACAGCTCATGCTGAGATTATTGCTATAAGACAGGCATGCAGGAAAAGAAAAAATTATAGAATTCCTGATTGTGAATTGTTTGTTACCCTGGAGCCCTGTGCTATGTGTTTGGGGGCGGCTGTTCAAGCAAGAATCATGCGTATAGTTTTTGGTGCTTCAGATCCAAAAGGAGGTGCTGTCAAATCTATCATGAAGTTTCCATTTGGAAAAATAAATCATCGAATAGAAATAAAAGGCGGAGTTTTAGCAGAAGAATGCAGTAATATTATAAAAGCATTTTTCAAGGAGAAACGCTAGACATACATTTTCAGTTTGAAAAAATCGGAGAGGTGGCCGAGTGGTTGAAGGCGGCGGTCTCGAAAACCGCTATCTTGAGCAATCAGGATCGTGGGTTCGAATCCCACCCTCTCCGCCATGGAAAGGGAAAACTTTCTGGGACTCATATGGGAACTCATATAAGGAAAGAATCGTTTGCTATGAAACTAAAAACATTTATTTTCATAACTCTGATGGGATCACTATCCTTGATGGCATTGGCTCAAGCCGAAAACGGGAAAAAATCAGGCACATTCAGTTTTTATCTGGAAAACGATTTATTTGCTGGTACGGATCGTTATTACACAAGTGGCGTGAAGTTAACCTGGATTTCACCAGACCTAATGGACAATCAGAATAATTCCCGGTTGTTAAAATGGATTCATTCTTTAAGTAAGAAGTTTCCATTCATTAACAAGACTGGATTTCATCATGCGATATCAATTTCCATCGGGCATAATATTTACACACCTGAAGATATCGAGCGCAGTGATCTGATTATGGAGGATCGTCCTTATGCGGGGATTGCTTATATTGGAATTGGGTTCAATAATCAAAGCAATTACCGTATGTCTACCCTGGAATTTTGTCTTGGAATAGTAGGCTCACATTCCTATGGAGGAAAATTTCAAAAAGAATTTCATAAATTGATCGATGCAGATTATCCTAGAGGTTGGGACAATCAACTCAAGGATGAAGTTGCTCTGGGGATAAATTGCGATCAAAAATGGAGATTAATACGATCGGGAAATGAGCGTGATTTTGGCTATGACTTGATTACACATATAGGAGGCGGATTGGGAAATGTATATACAGGTGCCACCGCCGGAATTGAGGTTCGGATTGGAAAGAACCTGCCGAACGATTTCGGTTCCTTCCCTATCCACCCAGGGGGGGATAGCAATGCTATCTTTTCTAAAGAGGATTCTCGCCTGTATTGTCATAGTCGGCCTAGAATCCATGCCTTTGCCGCTGTTAATGTAAATGCTGTCGTGCGAGACATTTTTCTTGATGGCAACACTTTTCAGGACAGTCATAGTGTAGAAAAAAATTCGTTTACAGGCGACATTGTGGTGGGAGTGGCCCTGGCAGTCAATCGTTTCAAAATAAGCTATGCTTACGTTTACAGAACAAAGAGGTTCAAAACCCAAAGGAAACCACAGGTTTTTGGGTCGATAAACATCTCTTTTTCTTATTGAAAATTTAGGTTAAAAGTCTCCTCATAGTGATGTAAGAAATGATAGAATTGAATTCTGGAGATGAAAATAATGGAAATCAATATTGTTTGGGGAAAGAGCGAAGGAAAAACTCTAATAAGCTCTTTTGATAAAGCTCTGATTGAAGCAGGAATTCACAACTTCAATCTAATTCCTTTGAGCTCGGTAATTCCTCAAGGTTCTACTGTACGTGATGTTGGGACCTATAAATTTTTTCATAATATTGGTGATATTTTGTATGTCGTAATTTCTAGTTTTAGTAGTGATAAATCAAATACTCAAATCTCGGCAGGATTAGGCTGGGTTCAAACCAAGGAGGGAGGATTATTTATTGAATCGAAAGGTGAATATAGCCGTAAAGAGTGTGAGGAAGAGATCAGTAGAGGGTTGAAAGAGATGATGTCAGCCAGGGGTTGGAAAGGTGAGATAAAGATGAGAGTTGTAAGTCATAAGGTGAGAGAAATTGCAAATGTAACAGTAGCGGCAGCTTATGATTTTTAGCTGACAAAATGAATTTTGGACTGGACACATTTTTAAGGTTGAGCTAATGTAAAATATCATTATACAGTATCTAGCGCAATCCCATAATAAAATGGAGGAAATATTTTGAGTGCAAAAATCATTGACGGAGAGGCTGTAGCAAGCCGTATTCGGGAACAAGTTAAAGCCGCTGTAGAGGGAATGGCCCAGAAGCATGGCATTTGTCCAGGACTGGCAACAGTGCTGGTGGGGGACAATCCTGCTTCGCAGCAGTATGTGCGTATGAAACAAAACCGCTGCAAGAAAGTTGGCATCGAGTCATTCGGTCATACTTTAGTGGCTGAGGCCAGCCAGGAAGAAGTAATAAGTTTAGTGCGACAGCTTGGTGAAGACACTAAGGTTCACGGCATTTTGGTTCAACTCCCTCTCCCAGGGCACATGGACGAAGAAGCAGTCCTTAATACTATTCCTTTACACAAAGATGTGGATGGATTCCATCCTGTTAACATAGGTCGCCTTGCCATGAAAAACCGCAAGCCTCTCTTTATACCCTGCACTCCGGCCGGCGTAATCCGGCTGCTAGAGGAGGCTGGCGCCGAGTTTGAAGGTGCTGAAGCTGTAGTATTGGGTCGAAGTAATATTGTCGGAATGCCAGTCGCTATGTTGCTCATCCACCGCAACGTGACTGTGACAGTATGCCACAGCCGGACTAAAGACCTGCCGGGCGTGTGCCGCAGTGCTGATATCCTGGTTGCAGCAGTTGGACGTCCACAGATGGTCAAAGCCGACTGGGTAAAACCCGGTGCTTTTGTTATAGATGTGGGCAGCAACAGGGTTGAAGACTCCAAGGCCCCAAAAGGTTATAGATGGGTGGGAGATGTTGATTTTGATGAAGTGAAAGAAGTCGCCGGTGCTATCACGCCTTCACCGGGGGGAGTTGGACCGATGACCATCGCTGGGTTACTCCAGAACACGCTACGCGCAGCCGAGCTTGCCATCGATAAGCTTTCGATCTCATGATATTCTCCTCTTTTTAATACGTAACTTCTCAATAAGTGTGGATAGTAGCTATGGATTCCCGCCTCCGCGGGAATGACGATTGAGTGTAAGTGTCTGTCAGTTAATCAGTTAGTCTGTTAATCAGTTAGTCAGTTAATCAGTTTAGTCCGTTAAGATCATTATGTCCGGTTGGGTCTGCTAGAAAAAAGAACGCAATAGACGGAACAGACCGAATAGACAGGCATTTAGTTTTAAGTTTTGAGTTATCGGCTGATTGACCTTAGTGTTCTTTTCTGGTAAGTTAAAAATCCTCTCTAATAATGTTATATTTGTGAGGTGGAACGGAGAGGTGTCCGAGTGGCTTAAGGAGCACGCTTGGAAAGCGTGTGTGCGGTTAGATGCTGTACCGTGGGTTCGAATCCCACCCTCTCCGCCACGAAAATTTCTTTGGAATGATTGGAGAAAAAATGGATACTAAGTTTTATGTAGACATGGAGGATTTATACGGTGCCCATAATTACCTTCCATTGGATGTTGTCATCACAAAAGCAAAGGGAGTTTGGGTCTGGGATGTCGAAGGGAAAAAACATCTTGATTTTCTTAGCGCCTACTCTGCGGTTAATCAAGGCCACTGTCATCCGCGAATAGTCAAAGCTTTGACAGACCAGGCAAAAAAACTGACATTGACATCTCGGGCCTTCCGGAATGAACAATGGCCATTATTAGCCAAAGAACTATGTGATTTAACCGGGTATAAGATGGCACTTCCTATGAATTCAGGATCTGAGGCGGTTGAGACGGCTGTCAAAGCTGCACGGATATGGGCATATAAAAAGAAGGAAATTCCCCAGGACGAGGCAGAAATTATCGTGTGTTCCAATAATTTTCACGGTCGCACAATCACGATAATCAGCTTTTCTACAGAATCCTTGTACAGGAAAGATTTTGGTCCTTTTACTCCTGGATTTATTGTAGTGCCTTATGGGGAGATTGGTGCTTTAGAGAAGGCAATTAATCAGAACACCGCTGCTTTCCTTGTCGAGCCAATTCAAGCTGAGGCCGGAATTTTATTCCCTCCAGAAGGATACCTGAGGGAAGCAAAAGAATTGTGTGAAAAAAACAATGTGCTTTTTATGGTAGATGAAATCCAGACCGGGCTAGGGAGGACCGGTAAGCTTTTCGGATGTGACCACGAAGAAGTAAAACCTGATGTTCTTGTAATAGGAAAATCACTCGGAGGAGGCTGCTATGTAATTTCTGCGGTACTAGCAGAGAGGGAAATCCTTGAGCTTTTTACTCCTGGAACACATGGATCAACTTTTGGAGCAAACCCTCTAGCCTGTGCTGTGGCGCGTGAAGCTATTCGAGTAATCCGGGAAGAGAAAATGGTGGAGAATTCGGCTGAGCAGGGGATTTATTTCCTCAAGAAACTTAAAACTATTAAGAGTAAGCTTATAAAAGAGATTCGTGGAAGAGGATTACTCATAGGCATCGAGTTGAAACCAGAAGCAGGTGGAGCAAGACGTTTTTGCGAGGCATTGGAGGAAGAAGGCTTGCTCTGTAAGGAAACCCATGAAAATGTTATCCGTTTTGCTCCTCCATTGATCATCAAACAAAAAGAGCTTAACTGGGCGTTCAAGAAGGTTAAAAAAGTCTTTAAAGAGCTCAGTTAATCAGTTAATCTGTTAGTCTGTTAATCAGTTATCAGGTTGTATGGCTGCTTATTTTCTTGTATATTATTAAAAATCGTTTTGAGGGAGAATTAGAATGAAAAAGAACATTATTATTTTGTTATTCAGCCTTTTAGTGGCTGTTAGTTGTGTTGTTTATATTCCTTATCCTTATGATGAAGGCCCACCTCCAGAGGAAGAAGGATATTATGAAGAAGACTATCGAGACTACTCTTCAGGATTGGATGTTTCTTACTTCTATGAGTATTTATCTCCTCGTGGAATATGGGTATCTCATTCTCCCTACGGGTATGTATGGATTCCCCAGATTGACAGATACGGCTGGCGTCCTTATACCTATGGACGATGGGTCTGGACTGATTTTGGATGGACATGGATATCTCAGTTTAAATGGGGATGGGCTCCTTTTCATTACGGCCGTTGGGGTTGGGATGAATATCTGGGCTGGTTTTGGGTGCCTAATAATGTCTGGGGACCTGCATGGGTAACCTGGAGGAAAGGTAGCCATTATATTGGGTGGGCCCCCATTCCGCCAGAAGTACGTTTTGTGAGGGGGGTCGGAATCAGGTCTTTGCCTTTCTCTTTGCATGGTTCTTATTGGGTTTTTGTTGAGGGCCGTAATTTCTATGATGCCAGGCTTTATCGATATGTTCTTCCGAGGGAGCGGAATCTGATAATCATCAATTATACTATCGTGAAAACGAATATTGTTGTCCGTGACAATAAAATCATAAACAGTGGGATCGACATTGACCATATCCGAAGAGTTAGCAGGCAGAAGATTTCCAAGCATGAACTCCATGATGCGAGTAGACCAGGGCAGTCAAAAGTTAGAATCGGAAAGCTAGAAGTATACAGGCCAACCGTGAAAATAAATGAAGCAGCAAAGCCTGAGAGAGTCGTGACAAAAACAGAAGCTAAAGCAGCGATATCGAAAAGCAGGCTGAGGAAGTTCGACAATGAATCATCTTATGGAGAAGAGGCTCGAGTAAAGGAATCTCAAGTACGCGAGGTAAGGCTTTTGGAGAGAAGCCAGAAAGTGGAAGAGAATGAGCTCAAAAGAAAGTCGGAAGAAAATATAGAAAATGCAAAGAGCATAGCAGAAAAAAAGAAGGTCGAAAAGGAATATAAAGGAAAAATAGAAAAACTTAAAAAACAACATTTAGTAGAAAAATCCCAGATAAAAAAGAGGCACAAAAAGGAAGAGGAACAGGTAAAGAAGAAGATAATTAAGAAAAAGAAAGATAACTAGTCAGTTAATCAGTTAGTCAGTTAATCAGTTAATCAGTTAGTCAGTTAATCTGTTAGTCTGTTAATCAGTTAATCACATATCCCTGATTTCCTTCTTACGATTATCAAACCAAAATTGTTTTTTGAATTAGAAAGGAATTGTGATAATATAATATTTAAATTTAAAAGGAATTCTGTTTCCTTTCCTAAATTCAACTGTCTTATAAAATGAGCTATTTAATTTATGCCCGAAAATACAGGCCTATGACATTTGAAGAGATGATCGGCCAAAAACATGTTGTTCAGACTCTTAAAAACGCAGTCAAAAACAACAGGGTTGCTCAAGCTTATATTTTTTCTGGAATGAGAGGGGTTGGAAAAACAACCACTGCTCGTATCCTGGCTAAAGCTTTAAACTGCCAGCATGGGCCTACACCTTCACCATGCAACAAATGTGAATTTTGTAAGATGATCAACGAAGACCGTTCTGTGGATGTTCTCGAGATTGATGGGGCGTCAAACCGGGGAATCGATGAGGTAAGATCGCTGCGCGAAGGTGTAAAGTATAAGCCTATTCACAGCCGTTATAAGGTAATCATCATTGACGAAGTCCACATGCTTACCACACAAGCCTTCAATGCTCTGTTGAAGACTCTGGAAGAGCCACCGCCACATACTGTCTTTATTTTTGCGACGACTGAATTCCACAAGGTTCCTGCAACAATCATCTCTCGATGTCAGCCATTTGAATTCAAGAAAATATCCCAGAAAGAGATCATCAATCATCTTATGGAAGTATCCGGGAAAGAAAACATTACGATTTCCTCATATGGGCTTAATCTTGTTGCCGAAGCTGCAGATGGAAGTTTGAGGGATGCTCAAAGCCTGCTTGACCAGGCTGTGGCTTTTTCTGGAGAAAATATTAGTGATGAAGATTTAAAAGAGATTCTAGGAACCGTTAGGAGAGAAATCCTTTTCGAGTTTTCAAAAGCTATCTTAAAAGAGGAGCCTAATCAAATTTTTCCTCTGGTAGAAAAGGTTATAGAAAGTGGTTATGACCTTCGATTTTTTCATAAAGAGCTCACTCATCATTTTAGGAACTTGCTTCTGGTAAAGTCCGTTAAACATGTAAAAGAATTACTGCCTTTGAATGATGAGGAGATAAATGCATTAAAACATGAAGTGGAAAAGGCTTCTTCTGAGGATATCCTCCGTTATCTTATTGCCCTTCAGCAAGGAGATCAAGGGTTAAGATATTCTTCACATCCCAGAATTTATTTAGAAGCCTTATTGGTTAAATTGTGTCATTTTAAGAAGATTGTCCAGTTGAAAGACATTATTAAGGATTTGGAGAGTATAAAGAATGACATAAAAATTTCCACGGAAGCACAAAAGAATTCTAGTCTTGCCAATACTGTCCCAGACATAGAAGTGCAAAAAGAGAAAGTTTCCATGGATAGGCTTCAGAATGAGAAAGAGGTGCCTGAAAAGGAAGAATCAGAATTCAGCACAAAAAGGTCTAACTTCGAACATTCCAAAGACATGCATCAAAAAAAGGTCAGGAAAGAAAAAGATACTGATATCGCTTTAAAAGATCCTACGGTTAAGTCTTTTTTAAATACCTTCAAGGCACATATAATTTCTGTTGAACCGATAAAAAGGAGCAAAAAATAAAGATATAAAAAAGGTTTTTTGATTTGAGGAGAGGGAAAATGAAAGGAGTTACAAATTTACCAAAAATGCTGAAAACAGCAAAAGAAATGCAGGAAAAGCTGCAGAGAGAAATGGCAGAGATGAGGGTTGAAGGATCGAGCGGAGGCGGCATGGTGACTGTTGTCCTTGACGGAACAAAAAACTTGATTTCACTCAGGATAAACCCAGAAGTTGTGAATAAGGATGATGTTGAAATGCTGCAAGATTTGATCGTTGCAGCCTTTAATGATGCCGGGGCAAAAGTAGATGAAAGTCTAACCCAAAAATTAGGCGCATTTGGTGCAGGACTCAAAATTCCAGGGCTTTTTTAATGTTAGGACAGGATCATCCATTAAACCGTCTTATTGAAGAATTGAAAAAGATTCCCGGCATCGGGGCAAAAACTGCACAAAGAATAGCATTTTATCTTATAGGCCTGCCACAAGAGGAGTCTGATAGTTTAGCTAATGCCATAAAGGAAGCAAAGAGGAAAACATTTTACTGTTCTATATGTAACAGCATAACTCATATTGATCCCTGCTATCATTGTTCCGATGAGGGCAGAGATGACAGGCTTATGTGTATAGTTGAAGAGCCATATAATATCTCTTCCATAGAAAAAACAGGTGTATTTAACGGAAGATATCACGTTCTATTAGGAGTTCTTTCTCCCTTAAAGGGAGTTGGCCCTGATGAGCTGAAGACAGAAAAGCTGATTAAAAGAGTTAAAGAGGGAAATTTTAAAGAAATAATCATAGCCACCAATCCTACAGTAGAGGGAGAGGCAACAGCACTCTATCTTGCGAAAATTCTAAAAAGTTTTAACGTAAAATTGACAAGGTTAGCCATGGGCCTGCCTGTCGGATCCGACATTGATTTTGCAGACCAGGTGACGATCAAGAAGGCCCTGGAAGGAAGGACTGAGTTAAAAGATTAACACTCTTGCTTTAGTCATTAGTTTTAACTTTTATGAAAAATTTGTGATATTAATGTATTGATATAATAAATAATATAAGAATAAATCTAGCAATTATAGGAGTTTAATCATGAAAAAGGTTTTTGAACCCATTGAAGGGAACACGGCCGCAACGCATGTGGCTTATGCATTTAGTGAGGTAGCTGCGATTTATCCAATAACTCCTTCATCATTGATGGGAGAATTAGCAGATGCCTGGGCAGCGCAGGGTCGAAAAAATATTTTTGGCCAAACTCTTGATGTTATTGAGATGCAATCAGAGGGAGGAGCATCCGGAGCTGTTCACGGTAGTCTTTCTGCCGGGGCATTGACCACGACTTTTACAGCTTCTCAAGGGTTAATGCTTATGCTTCCGAATATGCATAAGATTGCAGGCGAGATCCTGCCGACCGTATTTCATGTATCTGCCCGGTCCCTTGCTTGTCAATCTTTGTCCATTTTCGGTGACCATTCTGATGTTATGTCTGCAAGAAATACGGGATTTGCTCTTGTGGCTGCTGGTTCTATTCAAGAGACCATGGATCTGGCAGTCATTTCTCATCTGTCTACCTTAAAATCTAAGGTGCCATTCCTTAACTTCTTTGACGGTTTCAGAACTTCTAACGAAATTCAAAAAGTAGAAATGATACCTTATGACGTCATGGCTGAGCTCATTGAAATGAAGTATGTCAAGGAATTTCGCGAAAGAGCCATGAATCCGGAAAAACCGATGATGAAAGTTGGAGCTCAGAATCCAGATGTTTATTTCCAGGGAAGAGAGACTGTCAATAAGTTTTATGCAGTCACACCTGGAATCGTCCAGGAATATATGGACAAATTTGCTAAAAAGATAGGACGCCAGTACAAACTCTTTGACTATATTGGTGCTCCTGATGCTGAAAAGATTATTATTGCAATGGGCTCTGCAACAGAGACGATCGAAGAAGCTGTTAATTATTTGACCGAAAGGGATGAAAAAATCGGAGCAGTAAAAGTCCGGCTTTATAGACCATTCTCGGCAGAAGCATTCATCTCTGCCATTCCAAAAACTGTTAAAAAGATTGCAGTGCTTGACAGGACAAAAGAACCCGGTTCTCTAGGAGAACCCCTTTATCTTGATGTCGCCGTTGCACTTATTGGAAAGGATATAAAGATTATTGGCGGCAGATATGGCCTTTCTTCAAAAGAATTCACGCCGTCAATGGTCAACGCTGTTTATGATCATCTTGACGGAAAGTGCTTCCACGGTTTTACTGTTGGTATCGAGGATGATGTAACAGGTACTTCTATCTCCGTTACCAAAGAAATTGATGCAGAACCCAAGGGGGCCATCTGTTGCAAGTTCTGGGGATATGGCTCTGATGGGACGGTTGGCGCAAATAAAAATTCTATTAAAATTATTGGTGATAGTACGGATATGTATACCCAGGGTTATTTCCAGTTTGATTCAAAAAAATCCGGTGGTATAACAATCTCCCACCTGCGTTTTGGAAAAAATAAGATACAATCTCAGTACCTATTGAACAAAGTGGATTTTGTTGCACTGCACAAATCATCTTATATTGGACGTTATGATATCTTAGAAGGCATACGAGAAAACGGCATATTTTTACTGAATTCTGATTGGAAAGCGGATGAGGTTTTCGAACATCTCACTGAAGATATGCAGAGGACGATCATTGAGAAGAAAATTAAGGTTTACAACATAGATGCATTGAAGATTGCTCATGAAGTTGGCCTTGG
>DAOVDU010000098.1 GCA_030669305.1 Candidatus Aminicenantota bacterium | reverse complement strand
TCTATGTGATGTCGCAAAGATGACCGTCATTCCCGCGGAAGCGGGAATCCAGAAGCCTGAAGTAGCCAGAAATACTGGATTCCCACCTTCGTGGGAATGACGAGTGCCTGATACGATACTTCACGCATGACACGACACTAGTGACCAATTTTAGAGAAGATTGCTAAAAGTAATTTTCTATCTTTCGCTGTCATGCTTAATCTTCCAAAAAGGTTATAAATCATTTCTGTTACATGAAATTTATTAGTTTTATGGATGAATCCTTTTTTCTCCAATTTATCTAAAATTATTCGGATGCATTCTTCCTGTTCTTTTCTGGGTAAAGGTTTCTCCTGTGTGATTTCAACATTTTTGAGATCATCAGAAGCATATATGTGAAATAAAGTCAGGAGAACTGCTGAGGCTAAGTTATAAGATGGCTGCTTTGAGACTTGAGGGATAATAAACCTGTAATTTGAACTTAGCATTTCTTCAGAAGTCAGTCCTGTCCTTTCATTTCCAAAGAGAAGGCCGACCTTTGTTTGCGGCGGAAAACTGAATATTTTCTGTACTGCATCTCTCAAACTAAGAGCAAGAAAATTCTTTCTTTTCCTCGACGTTGCGGCAAAAATCACGTCAATATCTCTTGTAGCGTCGGTCATGTCTTTACAAAATCGGATGTTATCTAAAATCTCCTGGGCATGGACCGCTGTTACATAGGATTTTTGATCAATTCTTTCAACATTAACCAGCCTTAAATTTTCAAATCCTGTATTTTTCATGTTTCTTGCGACAAGACCTATATTTTCTCTCTTTTCAGGCCTAACAAGAATCACTGTGATCCTTTTTCTCAAGCTTATTCCGACAGGTTGACTTCTCAGCTTCATTTCAATCATTATAAACAAGACCTGTACGAAAGGCGAGACTAATTCTAATGATCGTAAGCTGTGAGTCGTAAGCCGTATTGAGTTTAAGGTTTAAGGTTGAAGGTTTAAAGCAAGAGACAGAAGATGGAAGACGTAAAACGCAAAACTCAAAACAAAATGACTGTCTATTCAGTCTGTTCCGTCTGTTCAGTCTATTCCGTTTAATACAAAACTAATTATGGTGAGGAGTGAGGAGCGAGATAAACTAAAAACTGATTTCTGTTAGTCAGTTAATCAGTTAGTCGGTTTATCTGTTAAATATTTTAATTAAATAACAGACTAACAGACTAACCGAGAAACAGACTAAACTTATTTTAATGTCTTGCTAGCGAAGTGTTGTCTTGCCTGCCCAATAGGGCATTGTCTTGCCCTTTAGTTTGTCTTGCGTCTTTAATATTTCCCCGTACTCCCAAACCCATTTTCTCCTCGAGGTGTAGCTTCAAGATCTTCTACCTTAATGACTTCAACCTCAACGACGGGTTGGATCAATAGTTGAGCAATCTTCATTCCTTTCTCTATGGAAAAAGGCTCATCAGAAAGATTCGCCATGACTATCTTGACTTCTCCTCGATACCCGGAATCAACCACTCCGGCTAACCGATGAACTCCCTCCAGTGAAACTCCGCTCTTATCCCAGATCAAGCCTACATAGCCTTCAGGAATGGCCACTTTGATTCCTGTCGGAATAGCCTTGACCTCTCTTTTTCGCAAGACACAGTCAATCGTGGAAAAAATATCCAAGCCTGCATCTCCTTCATGCCCATAATGGGGGAGCTTAGCATCTTTGTGAATCTTTTTAATCTTGAGTTCCATAGTTCAAACACCTTCGATTTTTACTTCTAAAAAAAATGGTTCTGCAATCTTTGCAAATGCTTGAAGTTCCTCTCTGCTATAGGGTTTTTTTTGTTGATAATCAGCATCTATGGTATTTTTCGGCAAAAACTGCTGGAGCTGGAAAGCATTGGCACCATTAAGCATCTTACTGATCTGTTCAATATCTTTATCACCAACCAAGCCTGGAACAACCGTGGTCCGGAATATATATTCTAAGCCCGAATTTTTAATAATATCGATACTCTTTCTAATGTCTTCGGAATCTACCTTTGACCTGGTCACTTCCTGGTATCTTTCCAATGGAGCCTTCACATCCATAGCCACATGATCTACGAGTTTCTTCTGAATTAGATCTTCAAGCCTCGAAGGAAAAGAACCATTGGTATCTAACTTAACCAAAAGATTTCTCTCCTTGATGATATAAAGAAGCAATTCTAAATCTTCATGGACCAAAGGTTCCCCACCAGTAACGCAGATGCCTTCAAGCCAGTTCTTCCTCGAATCCAGATAACCGATAAAATAATCCATAGGAAATGTAGGAAGTGTATTCGGTCTCAGGACCAAATCAGCATTATGACAAAATGGACATCGAAAATTGCATTCTGCCAAGAACACAGTAGAGGTTATGAAGCCAGGAAAATCCTTGGGGGCGAATTTTTCTAAGCCCTTGATCTCAACCAATCCTCTAGTTCCTCTCGATTGTTTAAAACAGCAACAGCTTGTCCATCTTCCTGTAGTATCAAAGTGGGGATAATGATAGCACCTTTATCATCCCTTTTGATAAATTTCAAAAACTCCCTTATTTTTATTTTGCTCTCTTTCAAAACCAAGCTACATTCCTGCCCTTCAAAATTTGTCTCCTTTAAATATTTCTTCAGCTCTTCGCACTTTGGACAATTGGGATATGTAAAAAGTAAAAATTCCATGGAGCTACTTATCAAATCATCTGTGTGTACGGGGTTCTCTCTCTGAATTCCTGCCGCTTTCCATCATTCCAGGTAGAAACAGGCCTTAAGTAACCAACTATCCTTGAATAAACCTCTGTCTTTTCGCCGCAGTCAGGACATTCATGGACCTCTCCCCTGATATACCCATGATTCCTACAAACGCTGAAAGTGGGCGTTATGCTGAAATAAGGCAGCTTTGTTTCAGAAATCTTCTTTACCAATTTCTTACATGTTTCTTTGTTGATTGATTCCGGGAGAAAAGCATGGAATATGGTTCCTCCTGTGTAAAGGGGCTGGATATCCTTCTGATGTTCTATGGCCTCGAAGATATCGCGTGTAGAATCTACATTGAGCTGAGTGGAATTCGTAAGGTAGGGGTATTTGTCTGCTCCTGCAGTTATGATCCTGTTGTATTTTTGCCTGTCCAACCTTGCCAAACGGTATGATGCCGATTCTGCTGGAGTAGCTTCCAGATTGTACAGGCTTCCAGTCTCTACCTGGAATTGCTTGATAGTCTCCTTCATAAACTTCATAACATCTATTGTGAATTCTTTCCCTTCTGGAGTGTTGATTCCTTTTTTCAGAAGATTCAAACAACACTCGTGCATTCCGCAAAGACCTATGGTTGAAAAATGATTGTCAAAATGGCCGAGGTATACCAAAGTGTAAGGCATCATCCCTTTTGCCAGCATGTTGTTAATGATCTCTCTTTTGGTCTCAAGGGATTCTTTGGCAATGGTCATTATATTTTTCAGCCGGGCGAAAAATTCCGTGACTGAGCCTGATTCATATCCGATTCTATTCATGTTTATGGTGACAACCCCGATAGAACCTGTAGAATCTCCCGGTCCCCACATGTTTCCAGGTCTTCGCAGCAGCTCTCTCTGGTCAAGGTTTAAGCGACAACACATGGCTCTTATGTCACCGGGGTCTAAATTCGTGCCGAGATAGTTTTGGAAGTAAGGGATTCCATACCTAGCGGTAACCTCGAAAAGAAGATTGGCGTTTGGAGAATCCCAGTTAAAGTCTTTGGTTAAATTATATGTTGGAATAGGAAAAGTGAAAACCCGTCCCTGCTGGTCTCCCTCAACCATCAACTCCAGGAAGGCTCTGTTGATCATGTCCATTTCTTTCTGGTATTCCCCGTAAGTAGAACCCAATTCTTTTCCGCCGACAACAACAGGTTTGTCTCTTATGTCATCAGGAACAGTCCAATCAAAAGTCAGGTTTGAAAAAGGCGTTTGCCATCCCCATCGGGATGGAACATTCAGACCAAAGATGAGCTTCTGAATATCCTGTTTGACGCTCTCATAATTCAAGTTATCTTTTCTGACAAAAGGAGCCAAAAGCGTATCCACGCTGGAAAAAGCCTGAGCACCAGCAAACTCTCCCTGCATTGTCCCGATAAAGTTCACAATATGAAGAGTTGCGGTTTCCAGATGTTTAGCAGGAAAAGAGTGGACCTGGCTAGGCACGTGTCCGAATCCTTTTTTTAAGAGGTTCTCCAGAGACCAGCCTGCACAATAGCCCACAATAGGATAAGAGAGATCATGGATATGGAAATCGCCCTCTGTGTGGGCTTTTTTAATCTTTTCTGAATAAAGATGATTGAGGGCAAAGCTGGCTAAAACTTCCCCTGAGACTCTAGCATTCAATCCTGAAAAGCTCACGACTCCTTCGTTGCTGTTTTCTTTTATTTTCCAATCCACATCGTTTATGTAATCTTTGATTAGCCTCTCTAAATTTAGTCCTATCTTTTTGGCCTCTCGAATATCCTTGTGCCTTTCCCTGTAAAGAATATACGATTTAGCTATCTCATGATATCCCTGCCTCATTAGAATTATCTCGACAATATCCTGGATCTGCTCCACAGAAGGAATTGTATATCCGCCGAATTTATCTTCCAGCATGAAAGCGACGATATCAGATACACCCTGGGCTGTCCTTTTGTCCGTAAGGCCGTGAGATTCCATAGCCTTATTAATGGCGTTTGTAATCTTATCCTGCACAAAGTCAACAGTCGCTCCATCTCTTTTCTTAATTCTCGAGATAGTTCTCGGCATTGTAAGCCTCCCTTTTTTTAATCAACCGCGAAAAAAAGTCATTCAAGACGCATCCACTTAAACAATATTCCTTGAATTTGGTCTCCCGAATTCCAAAAAAGGGGAAACCCGGAAAATCACTATATATTGTATATATTTAGGCGTGTAAGCACTAAATATTGTTGCAGCGATTATAAATTTATACCTGACTTTTCAGCTTGTCAAGTATTTTTTAAATTTTCTTTTTATTCTCCACTAAGACAACCTGTAATAGAATGAATCAACTCTATTATATCTCAAATTTAGAGAAAAAAATAAGAGCAAGACAAGAAAGGGCAAGACAAATAATAATCGAGAAAAGGTTAAAGAAGACTGTTAGTCTGTTAATCGGTTAGTCGGTTTGTCTGTTAAATATTTTAATTAAAATAACAGATTAACCGAACAACTGACTAACAGATTAACAGAAATCAGTTTTGAGCTTTGAGTTTTTTTGCTCCTTACTCCTCACTCCTTACTCCTCACCTTTCAAGGTTCTTTCTTCCAAGATAGGAATGATTTCTGAAGAAAGGAGAAAGAGTTCAATCTTTCGGGTTAGATTAATTGCATTCAAGGGGGGCTTGATCAAGGAATGGAGCTCCTCAGCAAGGGTCTCCTTTTGAATTTCAAACTCGGCAGCATCAAGACGTCTGACCTTATCGTATATTTTCTGGACTTTACCTATCATCTCTTTCTCATTAAAATCAACTCCCCGATATGCATGCAACTTCAAACCATCTAACGTCCTACGGCATATGTTATCCTTTCTTCTCTCGTAAATCCGGTAGGGAATTTTCCTGATTCGCTCAAAATTCTTCGTCATGCCTTTGTAATCTTTAGCCTGTCCAATACGCGACTCTCCTTTAGGAGGTATGACACAAGGAACATATTGTTCGAGTTGATAAAGCTGATGTTGTTCAAGATTCTCTTTTACTTCTAGTGCAAGTTCCCTTATCCTCTCATCCATCTCTATTTTCGCTCTTTTTATTTCATTTGAAAGCCTATGATAATTTTGAGCAACAAAGGAAGGAGTTTCTCTGTTTTCTTTAAGATGAGGCTTTATTTCTTCAAGTACTATTCCCATTTCATTCTGCTTGAAAAGAAGCATGGTTTTAAACTGTTCACGTAAGTGTTCGCTTTTTTCAGCATTTTCCAAAACCATTTTCATCTGTTTCTTTGTAAGATCTAAACCGTTGACTAAATTAAATACCCTTATTTCGCGCCTCAATTCTTCGGTCCTATCAATATCTGTATCAGGGACGGAAGGAACACCCAATATAAAATTGCCCGTGAAAAACAGAGAAACGACCAGACACATTAAAACTTTTTTTCTCCTTTGCATTTCTACCTCCAACTACTTAGACAAAAAAAAGCAATAAAACTTGGATAATCAGTTTTGTCTAAACTTATAATTTAAGGCCTTTTTTTTGAAGCTCGGCCTCAAGGTCAGTTTTGGGACCAAAGAGGATTGTATTTATTCCTAAGCTCAGGGCAGCTTCTATATTTCCTTCTATATCATCGATAAAAACGCACTCTTCGGCTTCCGCCCTTGCCTTCCTCAAGGCCTCTTTAAAAATTTGAGGATGAGGTTTCATGAAGCCAACCTCATAAGAGAGTACATATTCATCGAAGATCAAAATCTCTGGGAATTTTTTCTTCACAAAGCCAAAGCGCATGACA
>DAOVDU010000099.1 GCA_030669305.1 Candidatus Aminicenantota bacterium | reverse complement strand
GACTCAACCAAGCTCTTTACGGCTTCTCGCCTTTTTGCAAATGTCCTTAAGCTTAAATAACCAACAATTATGGAGGGGAGTAAAATTGCCAGGATGAAAATAAGAATGATTTTTCTTCTGGCTAATATGCCCTGTGTAAATATTTTCATTGCGAATTTTTTTAATTTTAATCAAATTATATTGAATTCAAACATCAAAATGTCAAAAAAATGTAAAACTTTGTCTTTAAATGTTAAAGTAGGACCCCGATTATTTTTTTAGCTTTTTAAGAAGTTCTTTTTTAAAGTCTGGGTGGGCTTTTATTCCTAAATCCTCAGCCCTTTTCAAGTATCTCCAGGCCAAATCATACTCTTTCTGATAAAAGGAAATCACAGCTAGATTGTTGTAAGCCTGCCCACAATCAGGATTGATTTCGATCACTTTCCTGTAATGAGAAGCCGACTCAATAAGGAGATTCCTTTTAAAAAACAAATTAGCCAGATTTAAATGGGCTTCAAAGAAATCAGCCTTCAATTCTATTGCCTTCTGATATTCGGCCTGCGCCTCCTCGACTTTCTCTTCTCTTTCAAACAAAATCCCTAAAATATTATAAGGTTCAGGAAGGCTTGAATCGAGGGCAATGGCTTTCTGACAGGCTGCTTTGGCCTCTTTTATTTTCTCTTTTTTTAGATAGGCATAGCCAAGGTTGGAATAGGCATTCGCATATTCAGGATTTATCTCGATGGCTTTCTCGCATGCCTCAATCGCTTCTTCTGTCATTCCTTTCTTCAGATACGCAGAAGCCAAATTAGAATATGAGTTATAATAGCCAGATTTTAATCGAATCGCCTCTTTAAATTCATTAATGGCTTTGTCAATTGATCCTTTAAATAGATAAGCCCGGCCTAAATTATGATGAGCTTCTGGATATTCAGGCCTTATCTCTAACGCCTTCAGATACTCCTCAACTGCCTGGTCGCTCATCTTTTTAATCATATAAATGCTACCTAAATTATTGTGAGCTCCCGGAAGTCTGGGATTGATCTCTAATGCCTTCCTGGAAAAAGATTCTGCCTCTATATACTTATCTTTAAGGATAAGAGCTGCACCCAAAGTCGAGCATGCTTCAGCTAATTGAGGATAAATTTCCAGTGCCTTCTGACATTCATCTATGGCTTGGTCAACCATTTTCTTCTGGAGATAGGCATAACCTAAATTAGAATAAGCTTTGCCGTAATATGGATTGAGTTCAATGGCCTTTTGGTATTCTCCCATGGCAGTATCGATTTTTCCCTTCTTCATATAGGCAATCCCTAGATTATAGTGAACCTCTGGAAGCTCTGGCTGGAGCTTAAGAACCTTCTGGTATTCCTTAATTGCCTGATCAATCTGTCCCTTTCTTCTATAAGCAATACCTAGATGATGATAGACTTCGGGTAAATCAGGATTTATGTTTGCCGCCTGATTACACTCTTTGATCATAGAATCGTAATCCTTTTTTTCCAAGTAGAGCGAAGCCAACAGGATATGATTATCAGCTTCGCCTCGATTTAAGTTTTTTCTTTTATCAAAAATAGAGATTGCTTCATCCAGTTTCTCTTTTGGTAAAGGGAAAAGGTGAGGATTAAAATTTCGATATTTATTCAAAAGAATAATCTTGGTCGTGAACTCATCGAATTTATCACCTGAATTTTCTTTGTCCATAATCGAGCCGTTCTCATTAAGATCAATTGCTCCAAACAGGTGACAGAGTTCATGTGTCAACATTAATCCCATTAAGGAATCTGATTTTATCCTTCTCACTAACACATATCCCTTAAGATAAGAAGCAATTCCAATCAGATCGTATTCGAGATGGTATTGGGCGGTAAAGCCCAAAACAGCATCACATGCTCCTTGTGGGACTTTTTTCCTTAGGTCATTCAATAAATCATGCATTGAGTTTCGGGAATTATTTGAGACCCATGATTCAAAACTCTCTATTCTGAAACTTATGCCAAAGACTTCCTCAAAATCTCTGGAAGAATCCGCGACCATTCGCTTGATTTCCAAACGCCAATCATCCTTGCTTCTAAATTCCTCATCTGCTGCAACCTTGAGATTGACTGTTCTGAGCGGTTGATTCTGAGAGAAACCAATATCAGAAATAAAAAATACAAGAAAAAAGAAGACAATTATTCTCCGGGGATTAAAGAAAAATATGTGAAGGGAACAAACTCTCTTGTATGAATGCATGGCCTTTTTTTCAATTATAGCACAGTTCTTTCTGTTTAGCCTTTCACTCATGGAAATCAAGGGACACGTTATTGATTTCAGAAAATCGGTACATGTCCCTGATCTCTTATCTCTTTCTGTTCTCAAAGATGCGCTTGTAACAATAAAGAAGGTCCTTCATGATAAATCTAGGAAGAAAACAAAAAAAAAGAAACCAAGTTTTTCTAGGATTTTGTAGTGGGAATGGTTTTCCCGATCAAGCTATTCTGTTCTCCTAATTCTTACTGCTGCCTCGAATTACACACACATTTCGAATAGAAGTAGTGACCACGCGATTGCCAAACTCAAGGCGAAGTCCACAGGCTGCAAGAGTATCTACCTTAATTACGCTGCCACCCCATGTACATCCAGCAATCGTAGCCTTTATGGGCGACAGGCCCTTCCGATCGAACCAACCGCCGGAGACAAGATAAGAATTATTATCGAGAACACATACAGAGTAGGTAGAATTCTGGGTAGTAATGAGAACATAATCTCCAAATTCAAGGTCCGCTTTACGTACCTGTTTTAAACTAGTCGTGCTCTCTGCAATTTTTTCGAGACTGTGACCTGATCGATTCATAGCATTTATTATTTTTCAAATCTGGAATTAGTTTTTCTATTCACATTAAAATCTTTTAACCTAACATTCATTTTATGGGAACAGAAGTTTTCCTTTTTGTAAGCTTAGATCTCCTAACTCTTCGATACTTTGATTTATATCAAATGAAAATTTTTATGTCAATTAAAAATTGGCCTTGGAAAAAGGGGACAAGCTCTATTTTTGACTTCGGTTTTTTGGGATGATATGATTTTTTCGCCAAAACAGAAGCTGAGGCAGATTTTATCGAAATGACAATATCTATATTTCCCTATTATCCAAACAAAAGGAAAGAGGGCTATTATAACTAAATAAATGGAAGATTTTTTCCTTATTTCCGTCTAAGATATATGTGTAATGTTTTAGGATTTAAAAGCATTCTATTCAAAATGCATAAGAAATACCATCGATTTTCGATCTTAAACATCCACAGGGACCTCATGTCAAAGATCAAAGATCAGAGAAAGGAGAAAGTTCATGAAGAGATGTCTCTCAATTGTCCTATTCATGTGGGCTATTGCTTTTTTTATTTATGTCCCATTCGCTTATTCTCAAGACAAACAGGCCAATCTTGAAGAACTAGATGATCAAGTCAATCTTGAAGAATTAAAGGAAAAGGCTCCCAAAGTATTTATTGACTGCAGGCGCTGTGACATCAATTATATCAAAACTGAAATTACCTTTGTGAATTATGTCAGGGATAGGAAAGAAGCCGATGTCCATGTCCTTATAACAACCCAAAGAACAGGAAGTGGAGGCACGGAACACACGATAGCATTTATCGGCCTAAGGGATTATGCAGATATTCAAAATACTCTGACATATACTTCAAATCAAACAGATACAGCAGACGATGTTCGGCGAGGACTAGTACGTGTTTTAAAAATGGGACTTGTGCAGTACGTTGCAAAAACCCCTATCGCAGATCGAATCTCTGTCTCATTCAAGGATCAGGTAAAGCCGACTTCTGTGAAAGATAAATGGAATTTCTGGGTCTTCAGCCTCAGCCTTAACGGTTCTCTTAATAAAGAAACAACAAAAAGCAACACTTCGATTCGGGGTAATTTTTCTGTTAATAGAGTAACACCTGATTTAAAAATAAGAATGGGGGTTAATGGCTATTTCAGGGAAGACGAGTATGAAACAGATGAAGGAATGTACACAAGCTCTTCGGAAAGTGAGAGTTTTAGCGGCTTGATTGCTAAAAGTATCAATGACCACTGGTCTGTAGGTGCATGGCTGTCCCTTTCTTCATCCACGTACAGCAATATAAAATTCTCCATCAGCCCTTCACCTGCAATTGAGTATAATTTGTTTCCATATTCTGAATCCACCAGAAGACAGCTCCGGTTTCTTTACAAAATTGGCTACATATACTCTAGATACAGGGAAAAAACAGTCTTCGAAAAAACTTCTGATAATCTGTTCGCTGAATCTCTCTCTGTAACTCTGGAGCTAAAGGAGCCCTGGGGAACTGCAGCTGCTTCCTTACAAGGCTCCCATTATTTTCATGATTTCAGTAAAAATAAAATTGAAATATCTGGTGAACTTTCTGTGCGACTTTTTAGAGGTTTTTCATTGAATATAGAAAGCAGCTACGAGCGAATTCACGATCAGTTATCATTGCCTTTGGGCGAGGCAACTTGGGAAGAAATCTTGTTGAGACGGAAAGAACTCGCCAAGGATTACGAATTTGAAATCTCCATGGGATTCAGCTTCACTTTCGGCTCTATCTACAGCAACGTTGTTAACCCACGCTTCGGAGATTCTGGCTTTGGAAGGAGGAGGTGGAGGTAAATGGATTATGATCCCCCTACAAAAATCTTTCTGCCTCTCTTAGTGCACCTTCAAATATCTCTATGCCTTTGAGCGCCAGTTCCTCTGTAAGAATAAGCGGCGGAAGAAAGCGGGCCACATTTGAATAGTGTCCGCCGATTTCAATCAAGAGGCCATGGCGATGGCAAAAAGTTCTCACTTTCCTGGTTAGTTCGGGGGCCGGTTCTTTTGTTGCCTTGTCTTTAACAAGCTCTATGCCCAGCATTAGGCCTTTTCCTCGAGCTTCCCCCACAATCTTCGAGCCCTTCTCTATATCTTTAAGCCAGGAGAGCATTAATTGGCCCAGCTTCAGGGTATGTTCAGCAAGACCATTCTCGACCATGAAATTTAAGGCTGCACCTCCTGCTGCATAAGCAAGCACATTCCCGCGAAAGGTCCCGATATGCTTGCCAGGAGGCCATGTATCAAGCTCCTCCCTGTAGGCAACACAGGAAATCGGAAAACCAGCACCACCTAGAGCCTTGCTCATTGTGATGATGTCAGGTACGATCCCGGTATGTTCGAATGAAAACATCTTTCCTGTCCGGCAGAAACCTGCCTGAACTTCATCTACAATCATTAAAATATCATGTTTACTGCAGATCTCTCTAATCTGAGGGATAAATCGGTCTGGAGGAACGATCGAACCCCCTTCCCCTTGGACCGCCTCAACTATAACCGCAGCAGGCTTTCCCACTCCGGAGTGAGGATCTTCGAGTATATGTTCCAGGTATTTCGCACAATCCATATCACAGATCTCTGGTTTCTTACCGAATGCACAACGATAGCAGTAGGCATACGGGATGAAATGAACTTCGGGGATGAGCGGAAGGAAATCTTCCTTAAAGCCAAGGCCGCTTGAGAGAGAAAGAGCTCCCGCGCTCATTCCATGATAAGCCCCTTCAAAAGCCATCATGGGATAGCGCCTTTTATTATATTTTGCAAGTTTCATTGCTGCTTCCACTGCATCAGATCCGGTTGGTCCACCAAAAAAGAGTCTGTTCAATTGATCAGGCAAAAGAGAGAGAAGAGTCTTAACCAAAATCTTTCGTCCAGGGTTGGGGATATCAAGCGAATGTGTAAGATCGGAGAGTTGGTTCGACGCAGCCTCTATCACTTCAGGATTTGAATGCCCGACGTTCATTACTCCGGCACCTCCAAAAAAATCAATATATACGTTGCCGTCCACATCTTCCACGGTCGCTCCCTTTGCGCGACGAATCGCCATTGGCATTCCCATAGGGTAAGAAACTGCTGAGCTCTCGTGTGCGGATTGATAATTAAGATACTCCTTTGATTTTGGACCTGGAGGGGAAGTTTTGATTAAGGGAGCATCGGGAAAAGATAGCCTACGGAAATCCATCTCAAGCCTCCTCAGGAATAGCTACCTCTCATACTGTCTAGGTGCTCTTCCCATTATATAGATAAGCGGATAATATATTAGAAAAATTAAAAGTTCAAATGACGAAATCGAAAACAAAAAATCCGAAGCACAAAATCCGAAATTCGAAACAAATCCCAAATTTAAATTCTCAAATATTCCAAGCAATATTTCTTAGATTTATTATCTTTGTAATTTCTTTGTTTCGAATTTAAATGAATCCCAAGCGCGAGGGAGAGAAAAATAAATCTATGTTATTATTACTATTCCAAATTTATTATGAAAAAAATTAAATTTTTATTGTACTTTTAATGTAATATTTCCTTCCGATTATTTGTAACATATTCTAATACCTTCAATTAGGACCTGTAAAAAAGTGTACTTTTATTAAAAAAT
>DAOVDU010000058.1 GCA_030669305.1 Candidatus Aminicenantota bacterium | reverse complement strand
CGGAGCAGTTCGAATGTCTCTTGTGCTTCTTCTTCGTCAAGCTTAGATATGGCAAATCCAGCGTGGAGGATGACCCAGTCTCCGATTTTGACATCGTCGAGAAGAGCAAAATTTGTTTTTACTTTGGTGCCTAAATAGTCGACTTTCCCTTGTTTGGATTTATCGATCAGAGTGACTTTAGCAGGAATTCCTAAACACATTTTTGACCTATCTTTTACTCAGGTTACTAGCTTACCAAATCCCGAGACACAGGTCTATGATTTTTGACAATTCGCAGCCGAGTCTTTATAATTGACGTATGAAAATGGAAATTGAGGGTTTTATAAAACCTGGAAGCGAAGAAGAAGAACTTGTTAAGAAACTCGACTTCTCAAGACTGCCCCGTCATGTGGCTGTTATCATGGATGGAAACGGACGCTGGGCAAGAAAGAGAAGATTGCCCCGTTTGGAAGGGCACCGTGCTGGGTCTAAATCTGTCCAGGAAATAGTGGAAACTTGTGCTCGTGTGGGAATTGACTATCTTACTCTGTATGTGTTTTCTAAAGAGAATTGGAAAAGGCCTATAAGGGAAGTCGCTACACTCTGGAGGCTTTTGGAAGACTATCTGAAAAAAGAAGATAGAATATTGGTTGAGAATAAATTGAGATTAAAGGTCATAGGGCAGAGAGAGGCGATTCCTGCTGTCGTGAGGGCAGAATTAGAACGTGTGGAAGAGTTGACTAAGAACAATGACCGTATGACCGTGATTTTAGCTCTTAATTACGGGGGAAGAGCTGAAATTGTAGATGCTGTAAAAAAAATAATGAAAAAAAAGAGTTTTGATATTGATTCTTTAGATGAGGAAAAGTTTTCCCAGTTCTTATCCACGGCTCAGTTTCCTGATCCTGACCTTCTTATCAGGACAAGCGGTGAGCTTCGTATTTCGAATTTCCTGCTTTGGCAGATAGCCTATACTGAGATTTGGATTACACCAGAACTTTGGCCTGATTTTCGAAAAAAACATATGCTTCAGGCACTTGTTGAATACCAGAGGAGAGAAAGGAGGTTTGGAGATATACATCGTCGCGAGTTCAGTAAGGAGTAAGTAATTTTGAATTTGGGATTTTAAAGTAAAATGAGTCTGCGCACAAGAACACCCACAGCTCTTATTTTGTTGACATTTGTCCTTTTGAGCATTCAGTTTCTCCCTCCCCCAGCTTTTTTTCTCTTCTTACAGATAGGTATTCTGGCATCTCTTTTTGAATTCTATAACCTTCCTCGAAGGAGGAATGTTTTTCCTAAAAAGACCCTAGGTTTTCTGTTGTCTTTAATCATTGGATTATCCTTCTTCTTTGAGGCACTTTCTCTTGAATTAGCGCTTTTTATCTCGCTTTTCCTTGTAGCAATTTATTTTGTTCTTACGATTAATAAACTAGAGAAACTTCCGCAATTTCCAGCATCGATTGCTTTGACTTTTTTTGGGGCGTTTTATTTAAGCTTTACTATTAACTTTTTTTACATTTTAAGAGAGGAAAAAGGGCCTTTCATTGTTTATTTTCTCCTTGCTGTTATAACTATAGGGGATACTGGGGCTTATCTTTTCGGGAAGCTCCTTGGTCGGCATAAGCTTGTTCCCATAGCAAGCCCCAAGAAAACCTGGGAAGGAAGCTTTGCTGGGATAGTGTTTGCATGCCTGGGAGCTGTTGCAGTCCAGCAAACCTTGATTAAGGACTTTGTGCTCTGGAAGGCTATCCTTTTTGGCCTAATTGTTCATGCTGTAGCCCAGATAAGTGATCCTCTGGAGTCTCTGTTCAAGAGAGCGGTAGGAGTGAAAGATTCTTCCAATATTCTTCCTGGGCACGGCGGTTTTTTGGATAGAATTGATAGCTTTATACTAGCCACGCCCTTTTTCTATTATTTAGTAAAATTATTTGGAACGAATTAGGAGAAAATTGGATTTAAAGATATAAGATGGAAAATATCTCAATCCTGGGTTCAACTGGATCTATAGGCCGAAGCACGCTTGATGTTGTGGATAAATCAGGCGGTAAATTTAATGTGAGAGGCCTTGCGGCTGGCCGTAATCTTGACCTTCTCTGCAGGCAGGTTGAAAAATTCAAGCCGAAGATTGTATCCCTTGAGAGGAAGGAAGATGCAGATGAATTCAGGCGAAACTGTAAAGAATATGCTCTTCGAATAACATACGGTCAGGAAGGTGCAGAAGAAGTGGCCAGGTTCGAGGAAAATGATATCATCGTTTCTGCCATAACCGGAATAAACGGCTTAAAACCTACTCTTGCAGCAGTAAAAGCTGGAAAGCGAGTGGCTTTAGCTAACAAAGAATCCATGGTAGTGGCCGGGCCTTTAATCCAGGAAACGGTTCAGAAGTCAGGAGCCCAGATCATCCCTGTCGATAGTGAGCACAGCGGAATATTCCAATGCCTGGCAAAGGAACGGATAGAAGATGTAAAAAAGGTAATTCTTACTGCTTCTGGCGGCCCCTTTTTACAAACATCAATTGAAAAGATGAAGAATAAAACACGAGAGGAAGCTTTGAATCATCCCCGTTGGAATATGGGAGAAAAGGTAACTATTGATTCTGCTACTCTGATGAATAAAGGACTGGAACTTATCGAGGCCAGGTGGCTTTTTGGGTTATTGCCCGAGAAGCTTGGCATTTTGATTCACCCTCAGAGTGTAGTACATTCGCTTGTCGAGATGCGGGATGGGTCTGTTCTGGCTCAGCTAAGCCCTACAGATATGAAAGTTCCAATTCAGTATGCTCTTACGTATCCCCGGAGAGAAGAGGCTCTCTTGCCTTCTTTAGATTTTAGCCAGATAAAGGTTTTAGAATTTTATAAAGTTGATGTGAAGAAATTTCCTCTCGTTAAACTTGCCCGCCAAGTCCTTGAGGAGGGCGGGAGTTTTCCTGTGGCTCTCAATACAGCTAACGAGGTGGCAGTTGAAATGTTTCTTAAAAGAAGGATAAAATTTTCTGATATTGCTGACGTTGTAGCGGAAATTGTAGAAAATCACAAAAAGAGAAAGATCGAGAGCCTGGATGACATATTTGAAGTCGACCGGGAGACAAGGCAACAAACCCGGAATTTATTAAAAAAAAGGTCTTGAAATGGGATCAATATTAGTAACTATTTTTGCATTTGTTATTGTGTTCGGCGTCCTTGTTTTTGTTCATGAATTTGGCCATTTTTTCATGGCTAAACTTGTAGGTATTAGAGTTGAAGTTTTTTCCTGGGGATATGGAAAAAGACTCATTGGTTTTAAAAAAGGAGAGACGGATTATAGGATCAGTTTGATACCTATGGGAGGATATGTCAGGTTTACTGGAGAGGAAGCCGGCGAAAAAGAAAAGGAACTGGATCCTGGAGATTTTAGGGCGAAGAAGAGATGGCAGAGATTCTTTGTCATCTTCATGGGCCCTGTGATGAATATTTTTTTAGCTGTTGTGCTTGTGGCTTTTATCAACATAGTGGGAGCCCCGATTCATGAATACCAGGAACAAAGCCCAGTGATTGGCTGGGTTGGATCTGATTCTCCGGCTGAGCGGGCAAATTTGCAGGTGGATGATGAAATCATAAGCATCAACAATAGAAAAACAAAGACGTGGAGAGATGTAGACCTGGAAGTTGGCACCAAGCCAGATAGGACAATCAACGTAGAAGTTAGGAGAGGAGGAGAGGTATTAACAGTCGAGCTTTTGACAGAAAGTATTACGAGATATGCGATGGGCTATGCTGGTTTTTTCCCAAAGATTTTGACTCAGGTTAATTTTGTCAAGCCTGCGTCACCGGCGGAGAAAGCCGGCTTTGAAGCAGGGGATGTCATCCTGGCAATTGACAGTGAGCCTGTCTATTATTTCCAGTTTTTGGAAATCGTCAAGAAAAGTCCTGAGAAAGAGCTTGATTTTTTAATCGATAGAGGTGGAAAGACCTTAATGCTTAAGGTTACACCCAGGCGTGAAGCAGATGGAGGAGCTATTGGGATCAATCTTAGTGAGAAAACAAAGATTAAGAAATTTGGCTTTTTTGCTGCCTTTGTCCAGAGTGTAAAATTTAATGCAAAGTTGACTTTTTTGGTCTTTAACTTCATAAAGGATTTGATATCAGGAGAGGCTTCAACGCGCCAGCTGGGTGGGCCGATTGATATAGCCAACTTTTCTTATATTGCCTTTCGCATGGGTTTTATAGCCATGTTAAACTTTATAGCTTTCATCAGTCTTCAGTTAGGAATCATCAACCTGTTTCCCATCCCGGTACTGGATGGGGGACAGATTCTTGTCATTGCTCTTGAAGGAATATTCCGGAGAGATTTCAGTCCCAAGATCAAGCAGATTGTTATGCAAATAGGCTTCGCAATGTTTATCTTCTTGATAGTATTTGCTATTCTGAATGATGTTGCAAAAAGACTGCCTAATGGCTGGGAAAGCCTCATTCCTTGGTAAAGAGTAAGGAGTTAAGGTTTAAGGTTTAATGTTGAAGGTTTAAGGTAAGAAGATTTCAATTTTATTTTTCCCTTAAACTTTAAACATTAAACCAGAACAATTATGCTTTCCTACAAACAGTAATTAGTAAGAGATTTAAAGATTTGATAAAATTATTACTTTAAACATTAAACCTTAAACCTTAAACGAAGTAGTTTTGTAGTGCCCGATCTTCTAGGTGGCCAGTTTTCAATAAGAAGGTATTAGGTGTAAGAAGAATGTGGAATAAGGATTATTTAAACCTTAGTTTTGTTCGCCGGAAAACGCGAAAAATAAAAATTGGGGATGTGGTTATAGGTGGAGATGCTCCTATTGTTGTCCAGTCCATGACCAAAACCGACACCAGGGATCGAAGGGCAACCATATCACAGATTAAAAGAATGAAAGAGGCAGGGTGTGAAATTGTCCGCATTGCTGTTCCTGATGAGGAGGCTGTTGAGGCTCTTGGAGAGATAAGAAAAGAAGTTAAAATTCCCATTATTGCTGACATCCATTTTGATTACAGAATGGCTTTAGCTTCTATTGAAAAGGGGGTTGATGGACTTCGTATAAACCCGGGAAATATCGGCAAAAAAGCAAAGGTAAAAGAGGTAGTTCTGGCCGCAAAGGATAAGGCTATCCCAATCAGAATTGGGGTAAATTCTGGCTCTTTGGAGAAAGATCTGCTCCGTAAGTACAACGGAGCCACTCCGGAAGCTATGGCTAAGAGTGCATTGCGACATGTGAGGATTCTTGAAGATTTGGAATTTAATCTTATCAAAATTTCCTTGAAAGCATCTGATATCTTTAGAACCCTGAAGGCTTATCAGCTTTTGGCAGAAGAGGTGGACTATCCTTTTCACTCAGGAATAACAGAAGCTGGAGGGATAATTTCCGGAAGCGTAAAATCCTCGATAGGTTTAGCTCTTCTCCTTAGCCAAGGATTAGCTGATACAATCAGAGTTTCTTTGACTGCTCAGCCAGAAGAAGAGGTTCGTGTTGCCTTTCTTATTCTTTCCAGTCTCGGACTTCGCTCAAGAGGCCCTAACATTATTTCTTGTCCCATCTGTGGTCGATGTGAGGTTGACATGTTTAAGATATCAGCAGAGATCGAGAAGCGCCTTGCTTCCATAAAGGAACATATCGATGTAGCTGTCATGGGATGCGTGGTCAATGGGCCGGGAGAAGCCAAAGAAGCAGATATTGGCTTAGCCTGTGGAAAAGGCATTGGTGTAATTTTTAAGAAGGGCAAACTTTTGCGCCGTCTGGAAGAAGGTGAGATAGTTCCTGAATTTGTTAAAGAAGTAAAATCATTTGCGAAAAAGGCAAATAAATTAAAAACGAAAAATCGTAAGCCGTAAGCCGTAAAACGTAAGACGAAACAAAAATTAGTAAATGCGCATGTCTCGCAGTTTTGTTAGCTCCTTTATGTAATAGGATATAAACTATGAGCAAAACTGATAGAATTGAACTAAATGGGGTATCGAAAGAAGTGCAGGTCAAATATAGGAGGCTAAAAGGAATTCTTGAGGAGATGGGAAGTGTTCTCGTGGCGTTTTCGGGCGGTGTAGACAGCAGTTTTCTCTTGAAGACAGCCCATGAAGTTTTGGGGGACGAAGTTTTTGCCGTAATCGCAAGCTCTGAAACTTATCCGGAAAAGGAGAAGGAAGAAGCCATTAAGATAGCTCAATATTTGAATGTTCGGTATAAAATTATCCGTACCCTGGAGCTTGAAAACCCTGATTTTGTAAACAATTCGCCTCAGAGGTGTTATTTTTGTAAAAGGGTGCTTTTCTCAAGACTTAAAGAAATCGCGGAAGATGAAGGCATCCCTTACGTTATCGACGGTGCAAATCTGGAAGACACGGGAGATTATAGACCCGGATCCATAGCTGCTGAGGAGCTGGGCATACGGTCGCCTTTAAAAGAAGCTCGATTTATTAAGAGCGAAATACGGAAGCTTTCCAAGCAACTGGGTCTTCCAACATGGAATAAGCCTTCAATGGCCTGTCTTGCTTCCCGATTCCCATACTACATGAGGATTGATATGAAAAGCTTGAAACGAGTTTCTCAGGCTGAAGATTGTTTGAGAGCATTGGGTTTTTCACAGATAAGAGTCAGACATCACGGCCAGATAGCAAGGATTGAGATTGAACCAAAAGAATTCCCGGAGATAATGGAAAAGGGAGTAAGGGAAAAGATTGTTAAAACTCTTAAGAAGTTAGGCTATACTTACATAACGGTTGATCTTGCAGGTTATCGGACAGGCAGCATGAATGAACCTCTTTCCTCTGCCGTAAATCGTAAGACGTAAATCGTAAGACGATAATAACTGGTTTTATGTTTAATGTTTAAGGTTTAAGGTTTTTTTTATCTAAACTTCTTATTTATTTATGGTTCATCTCCCATTTAGTTGAAAGATAATAGAAGAGACATATAATTAAGCTGTCATTCCTGCGCAAGCAGGAATCCAGGAATATCTGCATATGCTTTTATACATATACTTTTATATAAATCAACCTATGGCTGATTTTCTTTTTCAATTACTTGTAACCTCCAAGCCCTTTTTCTAGATTCCTGCTTGCGCAGGAATGACATTCTAAAAATAAAGGCATTCATTTTTGCAACTAAATGGGAGATGATCCTTATTTATTTATAAACGGAAAGAAGTATTTCTTTATTTTTTCATCCAGTTTTGGATGATGAAATCCAGTCTTCCATTCACCGCTTGAGAGTTCATCACTTACAACCATCAGAGCTGCAGCATTAATTTCATAAAATTCAGCTAGGGCGAACACAGCAGAAATTTCCATGTCTACAGAATATATTCCTCTTTTTTGCTTCTGAGCTAACCAGGATTTTGTCTCTCTGTAAGGAGCATCCGTGGAGACCACTGTACCTGTTGAGAAGGGAAGATTCAAAGTGTTGAGAGTACTTTCGATTCTTTCTCTTAGAATAGAGGAAGGGTAAAAGATTTTTCTTCCAGAGAAATAGTGCTTCGATGTGCCTTCTTCTGAGAAGGCTTTTGAAATACTGACGATATCCGCAATTTTAAGCTCATGACTAAGTGAACCGCAGAATCCCAGAAGGAGGATCTCTCTGGCTCCTGAAACGATAAATATTTCTAGTGAAAGAATAGCCAAAGGAGCTCCTAGGCATTGTAAGAGTGCAACTTTATCCTCCAGTAGATAAAATCGCCCATATGGAGTAATTGATTTTTTGATAGCATTTTTTTCTAAGGCTTTTTGAATGATTCTGGAAGGGGAGTCAACTGGAATATAGATGACCTTTTTACGTGCAAAATCTTTTATCGGCTTGGGCTTTACAATAACTTCATCATCCAATTTCCTGCTCCTTAAAAAAGTCAAGATAACAAAAATAGAACAACAAGACAATGCCCTATCGGGCGGCAAGACAAAATAAATGGCAAGACAAAGAGGCAAGACAAAATAAATGGCAAGACAGGCAAGACAATAAGAACTCAAAAAGCAAAGCTCAAAAATGAAAATAGTAAGGAGTGAGGAGTTAGGAGTGAAGAGCAAGAAGAACGCAAAGCTCAAAACTCAAAACTGATTTTTGTTAATCAGTTAATCAGTTAGCCTGTTATTTTAATTATAATATTGGATCATCTCCCAAAAAGTTGCAAAATAATAGAAGAGACATATAATTAAGCTGTCATCCACGCCCCTTTTTGTCATTCCTGCGAAAGCAGGAATCCAGGACTATCCGCATATGCTTTTATACATATACTTTTATATAAATCAACCTAGGGCTGATTTTCTTTTTCAATTAATTGTAACCTCCAAGCCCTTTTTCTAGATTCCTGCTTTCGCAGGAATGACATCCTTTTACTCGCCTTGCCTTCTTATTTAACCAGACAAACCGACTAACGGACTAACAGTTCCTTAACTATTGAATCTGGACTAGTTGTGACGATTAAACTAGAATATGACTCATGAAAACAATATTATTGCCTATCGATAAAATTTATCTTAAGGATGAAAGATTCCGCATCTCATATCATTTTCCTCAAGATGAGCTGCTCTTTTCTTTAAAAAAAATCGGGCTCATAAACCCTCCGATTGTCACTATCCGGAGCGGTCGTTTCATCCTTGTATCAGGATGGAAAAGAGTATTGGCTTGCCTAAAGCTTTCCATTTCTTCCATTCCTGTCTTTGTTCTTGAAGAAGAGGATGATCTTAAAGCTTTCAAAACAACTTTCTATGATAATTTGGCCACTAGGGAATTCAGCCTCCTGGAGAAATCAGAAATCCTTAAAAGACTTAAGAAGTTTGGTGAAAAAGATAAGGAAATTGTTAAACAATACCTTCCTCTTCTTGGTATTCCTGCTACTCTAGTTCACTTTGACACTTATCTGATATTTTCTCAATTTAGGCCAGAGTTGAAAAATATAATACACAAAAAGAAAATGCCATATTCTTCTCTTGAGATGCTTGCAGAATTTAATCCTCATGAAAGAGAGCTTGTACTGCCTCTGATTTTGCCTTTGGGCCAGAATAAACAGAAAGAGATTCTTGAAGACCTTCAATTTGTGTCAAAAAAAAGTGATATTCCAATAGAAAAAATCTTGGGCTCAGAAGAAATCCAGGACGTTCTGGTTTCAGAAAGATTATCTCACGTTCAGAAGGCAGACAAAGTCCGGCGCCTCTTGAAGAGAAAAAGATATCCTTTATTCTTCGCTTTGAAAGAATCTTTTGATTCTTCGCTGAAAAAAATGCAATTGCCAAAGGAAATTAAGGTGAGCCCTTCTCCTTTTTTTGAAGATGAAGAATTTTCTGTCACTTTTAGCTTTAAAAATAAAGAAGAGTTCAGGAAGAGGATTTTGAAGCTCCAGGAGTTAAATACTAAAGAAGAATTTTTCGAATTATTCAAAGATATTCTCGAATGACTAAATCTAAATACTTTCCACGAAAAATATATATAGAGAAAGCGAGTTTGGGCTTTCCTATGACAAAAAGAATCTTGAAGAATGCAAGTCATGTGCCTGTAGAGATTGTGGAGGATGTTGAAAATTTGATTGATAATATAAAAATTTCAAGAGATTTCATAGGAGAAGGAAAAAAGTGCCTTTTAATCACCCAGAATAGAGGAAAATTTGTCAAGCCATGCCCTTGTACTCCTCACTACATCGGCTGCAACTATTTCATTATCAATTTAGAGCTCCAATGCCCTCTTGACTGCACTTACTGTATTCTTCAGCATTATTTAGAAAATCCTATGATTACAGTTTATGTCAACACTGAAGATTTATGGAAACAGCTAGATGACTTCTTATATAAGAATAAAAACCGGACCCTTCGCATTGGAACAGGCGAGCTCGGAGATTCAATGGCTCTCGATCATATTACAAAACACTCAAAGGATTTAATTTCCTTTTTTAAGAAGAGAAAGAATGCCATATTTGAGCTAAAAACAAAGACTGTAAACATAGAGAATATTTTGGAAATAGAACCTGCTGAAAATATTGTTGTTGCCTGGTCTCTCAATTCATACAAGGTAGCCCAAAACGAAGAGAAAGGGGCACCTCCTGTAAGAGAGAGAATAGAAGCAGCGAGATTGCTTTCGAATAGAGGATTCAGAGTAGCTTTTCACTTTGATCCTATAATTCGTTACCAAGGATGGGTGTATGGTTATGCCGAGGTTGTTGATGAATTACTAGAAAAGGTAAAGCCTTCGGCTATTGCCTGGATAAGCCTTGGTAGTTTAAGGTTCCCTCCGGATCTTAAGACAATAATCAAAAAGAGATTTCCAAACACAAAAATTATTTATGATGAGTTTATCCTGGGAAAAGATGGAAAACTCAGGTATTTTAAACCTCTTCGCCTCCAACTTTATAAAGAAATTATTGATGTTATAAGACGCAAACGAGGAGAAAAAATACCTATTTATTTTTGCATGGAAAGCAGGGAAATATGGAGAAAAACATTAAGAAAAACACCAAGAGGAAAGGAAGAAGTTGAAAAATATATTTCCTTACTCCGAGTCTAGAGTCAGGAAAATTGGTTGTATATGAAGTCAATACTGACGAAGGCTAATTAATCAAGCCCCCTTGTCTTTTTCTCAGCTATGATGCCTATAATCTCTATATCAGCTTCTTTAACAATTTGGATTATATCCACTATAACTCCGTATTCCAGCTCTTGGTCGGCTCTTAAGTAGAGTTTCCTTTCGCTTGAGGTTATAAGAGCTTCTTCTAATAGAGTCCTAAGATTCTCCATTGTTGCCTGATCCTCGTTGACGTACATTGTGCCATCTTTCCTGATGTGAAGTATGGCATCTGTTGTCTCAGGCATATCTATTGTGTTAAGAGCTGTAGGGAGGCTTACATCGACTCCTTTTTGAATTAAGGGAGTTACGACCATGAAGATGATGAGAAGCACAAGAAGAACATCACATAAAGGGACAACATTGGGTTCAGAGCTGATTTCGTTTTTTTGATCACTGACTGAAAATCCCATACTATGACCTCTTTAAATATTTTATTTTGAATAGGCTTTTTTATTAAACCTTTTCTTCTGCTTGTTTCATGAAGAAGTCAACAATTTCAGAGCTGGTATTGGACATCTCAGAGCCGTAAATTTCTACCTTTGTGCTTAAGAAGTTATAGCACCACAATGCGATGATAGCCACACCAATTCCAAAGGCTGTGGTAAGCAACGCCTCAGCAATACCCTGAGAAACAGCACCAATTCCACCTGAGCCTGTAAGAGCCATTCCACGGAATGCGTTGATGATACCACCGATTGTTCCGAACAGGCCAATAAACGGAGCAGATGTAGCTATAGTTGCTACAGTGTTCAATCCTCTCTTCAGTTCCTGAGTAAAAATTGTAGAAGCTCTTTCACAACCTCTCCGGGCTGTTTCAATCTGTTCTTCCAGGTTGAGATTTGCTTCTTTTCCTTCTAAAAACTCTTTGATTCCAGCAGCCGTCACTCGGGATAAATGGCTTCCCTTGTTTTCTTTCTTGGAAGAAAGAGTTAGGGCTTCTTGAATCTTTCCATTTTTCAGCAGTTCAGCAAGCTTGGGAGCGATTTGTTTTGACTTTCTCCTGGCCTTGGCGAAAACCAATTGCCTTTCAATAAAGAGATAGATGGAAACAACAGAAAGAAAAATCAGGATGATCGAGACTGACCTGGCCAACAATGCCATTTCATTCCACATTCCAATAAGGCTAAATTGCATTTTAAGTACCTCCTTTTAATAATAGAAAGCCATTGAAAGCTTTAATCTATTTTAACTTAAATATTACTGTAACCGAGAAGATAACACCTCTAGGTCGGCCGTTGATGACCATGGGTTCAAAGAGCCACTGGCGGACAGCATCTTTAGCTGCCTGGTCGAGGAGAGGGCTGGATCTGAGTACTTTAACGGTCTGCACTCTTCCATAGATGTCTGTGACGGCTTCGATGATGACT
>DAOVDU010000084.1 GCA_030669305.1 Candidatus Aminicenantota bacterium | reverse complement strand
ACTAATCACTGGATTCCTGCTTTCGCAGGAATGACAGACACTTACACTCAATCGTCATTCCCGCGGAGGCGGGAATCCATAGCTACTACCTACACTTATTGAAAAGTTACATTTTTTCTTTATAAAAGGAACAACTGGGAGAGGGGGAGACAGGGAGACGAATAACTAATTAATAGAAATCAGTTTTGAGTTTTGAGCTAATTCTATTTCTTAATTATCTGTTTTGTTCGTTCCTTGATATGTTCTTCGAGCTTGAGATGGGATATTCCCTCCTGCAGCCACTTGGGAGCTGGTTTTCCCATGAGATGATGGTCGAAGAATTCTCGCATCCTTATTGTATAATCTTTTTGATTGGCCGGCTTACGAAGGCCGTGGTTTTCGCCTTTGTACTGGAGCATAACTACAGGCTTCCCAAGACGTCTTAGGGTGTTGAAATACTCGATTCCCTGGTTCCAATCCACAGCTCCGTCCTTGTCGTTGTGCAGGATGATAAGCGGGGTTTTTACGTTTTGGGCATAATAAACTGGAGAGTTCCGGGTGTAGGCCTCTATGCTTTCCCAGTATCCGCCTTTAAACCGACCCTGACTGCTTTCAAAAATGGGCTGATTTGCTGAACCTGAGTTCCAGTATATCGAGCTGTACATGCTGATCATGTTGGTGAGCGGGGCTCCGGTAACACAGGCTTTGAAGATATCGGTTTGGGTTACAAGGAATGAAGACTGGTATCCACCCCAGGAATGTCCATGAATGCCTATCCTGTCTTTATCTACAACTCCAGTTGCAATGGCTGCTTTTATAGCCGGCAGAACACACCAGACTGATGACATCCCGGGATCATTGATTTTGTAAACGATATCCGGCATTAAAACTGCATATCCCCGGCTTGTGTACACTGATTTGTTAAAGCCTCTTGCGGATGGAGAATAGTAGCGGTTAAGCCCTCGTGAGAGCTTCTCATAGATATAGACAATGGTGGGATAGCTTTTGCCTTTCTCGTAATTTGCCGGAAGAAAAAGGGCTGCTTGAAGCTTGTCGCCTTTGTCGCTTTTATAATCGAGGAGAATGGAGCCATCAGACCAGAAGAAATCTTTCTGCTGCGGGTTTGCCTCTGTTATTCTTTGTCCTTTTTTGAGGGAACGGTTTGTGACGTAGTAATCAGGATAGTCTTTGTAGGTTTGGTTTGTGTAAAGATACACATCGGCCTTTTTGGCTTTGAGCAATGAAAACATTGCATCATCCCAGAGTAACCTTTTCACTCCGGGTTTTCCTTTATTCAGAAGTGCGACTCCTGATTTCTTTGTCCATTCCCCATAAGGTGCCAGGTAGACCCGGCCTGAAATGTCTATTCCTTTCTCCTCAGGGTCCAGCCGGAAGCGGCGCCCGTAACGGATGCCATCTTTCTTTCCATTTAAGGTCAAATTTGTTCCTTCTCCGCCGTGAACAGACACATTCCATATGTCCCAATTATCATGAAGGAGAACAGATACCCCGTCTTTTACCCACCCCAACCCATACTGTCGAATCGGGGGTTTAATCACATTATGGTCATTTTCTTCGTCGATAAAAGAAGTGGGGACATCCTTTATGATGTTATATTTTTTCCCTGTTGCCATCTCATATGTAAAATAATGGCCGTCCTCATAATAGAGAAAGTGAGTTCCATCAGGTGATGGGTTAAAATACCAGCGGCATTTTTTGAGCGCAAGGTTGCGTTCACCTGTTTTCAGGTTGATAACATAAATATCCTGATAGCGCCTGCCTTCAAGGTTTCCAGTCAATTCGTATTCCTGGTTATCAATTCCTATGGCCCAGAGGTGCTTGGGTGCAGCCGTGACTTGTCTCACTTTTTCATCGGCAAGCCTTAGAAACTTCTTTTCTTTTATACGGTAAATACAGAGGAAGTTAAAATTTTTGTCCCTTTTTTCTTGAACCTGCTGCATAGACTGGAGTCTTTTATCCTGCCAGTGCCAGATAACTAAGTCAGGTAAATCTTCCTTATCGATGTCTTCTTTGGCCTTGTCTTTAGGAGGTTCTTTTTTTTCTTTGTCCTCTTCTTTGCCTTTCTCTACATCTTTTGTTTCTTTTTCTTTATCTTTTTCCTTATCTTTTTTTTCTTTCTTTTTTAGCTCATGAATACCGAAAAGGATCCCAGTTAGATCATCGGTCCACAACGGGCTTCTGTTGGGGCTTATGGTCATTCCTTCGGGAAAATCCTTATCGTCTTTCGGGTCATAGCCGACTTTTTTGGGGAGATCGGAAGAAAATTGAGTAAAACCTATCATACTGAAGAGCTTATCTTCAAAATTTTCATCCTCTTTTCCCTTTAAGGCGGCCAAGCCATCACCTTTTTCTGTCCAGGTCAGTCTTTTGTAAACGGCTTTGTCATTTTCGAGCGGGAATATGACTCCAGTTTTCATGTTTCGGAGCTGAATTCCATTTCCACTTTTTTCCTGGGCATCAACGATCCATGCTAACCATCGGCCTTTTTTATCAAATTTAAATTCGGAAACATTTCCGATATTCTGCTCTCTTTTTGTGCCCAGTTCGTGAAGAATCAGATCTGTCCCACTCCATTTTTCTTCTTCCTTTTCCTTTGCCTGGCTTTCTGCTGGATACTTATGGAAGACTATCCAGGAAGGGTTCTCTTCAGAAAAGGCAAAAGTTTTCACTTTTTCAAACTCAACTTTTTTACCAGAGGAAAGGTTTACTAATCCTGCTTTGTTGTAAAGTTTTTTCTTTTGTTTTTTCAGTTTTTTTGCTTCTTTTGCTTCTGGAAGGATGGTGAAGGCTGCCCACTTTGAATCCTCTGAAAAGGAAATCTTTCCACCCGAGGAGTATCCCACAGCCTCTCCTGCCGGAAACCTGAATTCTTTTTCTCCCTTTGTTTCCCGGATAATGACCTCACCGTCTCCCTCGGCAGGGGAGAGCCGGTAGGCAAACCACTGGCCGTCATTGGAGATAACAGAAGACCTGATGCTTTTCCAGGCGAGGATGTCTTTGATGTCCTCAAGCGGGCGGGGTTGTTTGGGTGCTGCTTTTTTTTCTTGAGCTGTGAAGCTTGGAATTACTAATAATATCCACAGGAAAACGATTAGAATGTTTTTTGCCTTTCTCATAGAAAATACCTCCTTTTTTAAAACTTCTTTTGTTTTATATCACAAAAAAATTGAAAATCCCATATTGAAAGTCAAAAGATAAAAAGGCTAGACAAGCAAGACAGACAAGACACGAGGGGAAATGATGGATTATAATGTTATTACGATAATTATTTTAAGGTGTAATAATCAAATAAAAAGGAGAGACGAATGAAACCCTGCCATAAAGTATGTGTTTTTTTATCCCCATTATTAATTTTAAATTCTTTTTCTCTGGCTGAGAATGAAAAGTCTTTAGAGGATATTTATAGAACAGGCAAAGTAAAATTTGTCAGGGAATTAACCATTAAGGATGACTCCTTGCCTGAAGAAATCTATTTTCAAAATCCCCGGGATGTTGTCGTAAGTAGTGATGGTGAAATTTTTATATCTGATTATGATGGCAACAATATCAAAAAATTCAGTCCAGATGGCAAATTTCTTAAAATTATCGGCAGAAAGGGGGAAGGGCCAGGGGATTTAAGCGGGCCTTCTTTTCTCGAGACGAATAAGGACCGTTTAATCGTCTGGGAAAGCCGAAATGGAAGATTTTCTCTTTTCAATCTGGAAGGAGATTTTATAAAATCGATTCAATTTCCTCGGGTGACTGGATTGCTCTGGGATTTGGGAGCTCTTCCTGATGGGAGAATTATAATTGATTTTGAAAAGACTGATCTTGAGAGGCGAGAACATCCTCAGGAACGCCGAATAGAATTATGTTCCTTTGATATGGAGCACATAGAAACCATTTATTCTAAGAGGTTATTCCGAACCAAACGCATTACAAAACCTGTAACTCTTAGTGTTCCTCAACCCTGGAATCCCAATGTTTTCTGGGATGTTTCGCCCGAAGGGAAAATTGTTGTGGGCTTTTCCGAGAAGTATGAGATTGAAGTTTATGATCCTGTTCAGGGAAAGCTTTTCTCTTTCGATCATAAATATAAGCCTGTGGAGGTCAATAAAAGAGATAAAGAAACATTTTTTTCCATATTTACTATCACATTTATTGGGGCAGATGGACAAAAAGAGAGGAAAACAGGGGCACCCGATTACATTATTAAAAATACAGCATTTCCGAAATTTAAGCCTGCCTTTAACAGTATAATAGTGGATTCGGAAGGGAATATCTGGGTTCATGCTAACCGAAAAAAAGGGGAAGAGGAGAATAAGTATTTTGATGTCTTTAATGAGAGAGGGGAATTTATCAATAATGTCAAGATTTTAGGAGAAACAGATTATCCTTTTTATAGATTCTCGAGAATAACCAATAGATGTTTCTGGAAGATTGAAACTGATGAAGATGGCTTTTTCAGTGTAGTCAAATACAGGATTTCAGATTGATTGAGAAATATTTTCAATGCTGCCTGTAAACACTTTTTTTTGATCGGGCGTAATACAACAATGAAAGCTAATTGCATAAATGACAAGGAGCTTTTGAGGAACTGTCTTCTTCATTACAGTATTGTTTAATCTTAAATAGTCCGTAGTCCGTTTAGACTGGTAAACTGGTTTGAAGAATTTACGGGGGAGTTGATCTTGGAATAGTCAAGTTCAGAGCCTAGTAGGCTGTGGGGAATGAGGAATATAACAAGGAGTAAGATTGAAGCTCCAAACACCCACCCACGCGCTGGTTTTCCTTTGCGTCCTGCGATTAAGGCGACAGTCCATCCCAGCATGGCGATGAGCGTCTTGTTATCTGTCAGATCAAATCCAAAAGGGAATCCTGTCCACAGGGAACCAAAGGCGTATTTCTGCACAATCGGGCCAAGGATTATTCCGCCTACAAATAAAAGGCCTGCTGCCCAGAGAGCTAATTTTCGAGGATTACTACTTCGGTCTAATGCCTCTATGCCGGCTCGTGTGGAAAACAACATGGCTAAGAATATGATAATGATGTGGGGAATGAGAATGGCCTGCGGTACTTCTCCTTTAAACCGGATGATCACAGGCTCTTCACCCGATAGAGAAATTTCCTTCTCCTTGCAGCTCAAGATAACTTTATAAGCCAGCTTTCCAGCCGGAGGTTGATAGGGAAGAGATGCTAGGAGCAAATTCTCTTTTTTCTCCATCACAAGCTTAGTCCAGGGATCTTGCGTTTTAAACCTCTTGAAAACCACAAACCCATCAATCTCTTTGCTTGACGTATTAATTACTATTCCATAATTTTTGCCGGTTTCATGGCTTCGGGCCAGTTCATAGGAAATCTCCATATCGTTTAGCAGGGCCTTTCCCCGCAGGGGATAGGTTGGGCCGGTCATCTTTTGGTAGACGGCAGCAAACATAGTTATAAGGATGGCTAAGATCCATAGTGCAGCTTTTTTCATTTGTGACCTCATTGATCAAAGCTGTTTCAATGCAACGAGATAGCAATGTATCAATTTAGCAATATTTATTCATATAGGCAATCAAAATTTAAGGCTTTGTCCCAAAAATGCTTGATTCCATGTCGTTGTGATGAGTGAAAAAGATTTCTCCGCCTGTCATGACAAGGGGGGAATTATGGGTTTTACTGAAAGATGTTTTTTGATATAATAATCAGCGAATGCTTAGAGGAGGCTTTGATGAAAAAAACAGGATTATCAGAAACGGCTTTATTGATTTTTATGATATTGGCAGTATCAATCATTGGCTATACTAAGGAGCAAAAAGTCGACAGCAGTTGGGTGGCTGCGCCAGTCAAAATTGATGGTTCTGCTAATGATTGGGCTGAAGATATCTTAGCCTTCTGGAAAAAATTTAGCGTTGATTTAGCTTTCAAAAATGACCCGGAATACCTTTATGTTGTTTTTATGTTCAAGGATCCTAAATATTTAAGCTCGATAAGTTTCACTGGTATAACATTATGGTTTAACACTGAAGGGAAAAAGAAGAAAGACTACGGAGTAAAATTCATAAATAAGCAAGTCACGGCTGATGAATACATTTCTATTGCAGAACAGCAATTCGGACCGATACCCGATGAAAAGAAAAGTGAAATTCGAGAGAAGCCCAATTATGTTATCAACTACGCTGAAGTTATAAATAAAAAGAGCAAGTCTTCCTCTCAAGCCCCAGAGGATGCCAAGATTAGACCTGCTATATTTAGATCCGGGAGACAGGAAAAGATGATGGTGTATGAGTTCGCGATTCCTCTGAAGAGAGTAACTGAACAAGCTCCAGGGATAGGTACAGAACCTGGAAAAACAATAAAAGTCGGGTTTGAATGGGGCGGCACGACAAAAGAGATGATGAAGCAGCAGTTAAAACAAGCTTCATCTGGTGCTACTAAGGCAAGAGCGGGAAGTGCTACTGGCAGTCTTAAACAAGAACGAAGGGGAGGCTCTGCAACCGAGACGAGGATTAGGCGTCAAAGAAAATATTCTTTTTGGGTGGATGTCCAATTAGCCGTAAACCAGTAAATATATAATAGGTCCTATCCGAATTGTGGGGATACAGAAAACCGTATTCTAAACAAATTCCAATTACTCAAATCACAAAACAAATCTAATTATCGTAACTTCTCAATAAGTGTGGGTAGTAGCTATGGATTCCCGCCTCCGCGGGAATGACGATTGAGTGTAAGTGTCTGTCATTCCTGCACCTGCTACCCGCCTCCGCGGGCACAAGCTTCGCAGGTGTAAACTTGTCCCCGCGAAAGCGGGGAGCAGGAATCCAGTGATTAGTCACAAATATAATCTATCAAAACATTTTCTAGTTAGGCTGACCCCATACTTCTAATCATAACAGGGCAGATTTTATTTTTTCAAGACTTAGCCCCAGACATTTCCGGACAATCTTGTCTAGGGCTGCTTCTGATCCCTGGAAGTGAAAAGTCCGATGCTCATGGGTCAGGGTTTCCCCAGGGCTTAAGGCCGCAGCAAGCGAAGAACTTTCCAGTTCGTAAAAGGGTCCTAAAGGCTTGGCCCCGGGCTCTGGCGGGCCGTCATTGTAGCTGTTGACAGCATCCCCGGCAAAAGGATCTTCCTGGATTTCCCACATGGAATTGACGTAATCTGTAACATTTTCAGGTTTTGTATATGTGACTATGGTCAGTACATGATTTCCCGCATCGTAACTGCCGAGTATAGGTTTGCTCCGTTTCGGAGAGAGTCCGATCTTGCTCCTGTATTGACCATCTCCTTTAAAAAAGACGAATCCATTTTCGATCTTGAGCCGGCTTTCAGGCACTTTACCGAAATAAGCGTCATTGACCACAGGCCCCAGGTCTTTTTCATCCCCCTCCACAAAGGGAATGACAACAGTTGTTTCCGGGGACGGATTGTACATTCCAAGGATCCATATGGAGAGAAGACCGGTATCCTTTGTCCAGGACTTATTGCCTGAATTCTTGATGCTGTTGACTGTAGTATAAGCGACCTTAAGGATATTTCTTGGGATTTCCAAGCATAACTGTGAAGCTATATCCGGCTCATCGAGCAATTTGACTTCCCGTTTCAGCTCTGTTTTAAATTCAGTGTTTGAGTAATTTCTCAGATTGAAATGCTTTTGGAAGACCGCCCGATTATGTTGTTTTTCAATGATCTCAAAGGACTCGGTATCCAGTTCTTTAGGCACATACCAGTGATCCAGATCAAACGGATCTCCCTGTTTGAAGAAGATGGAGAACTGCCCTCCTTCCGGACCAAGCCACAAACGATCCTCCCCGCCGTAAACATTGATGTGTTCCTGAACTTCTCCACTGGCTATAAGCTCATGGTTGATCCATCCGAAGCTAAAACCATTGTCACCGTCAGCAGTGCTGGTCATTACACGGCCTTGCCAGGTGGGGGCAATGATCAGCTTGGCACTGCCAGTGCTATCTGATAACACTAAAACCTCGATATATTTGCTTAAAAATTGCAGTTCATCTTTGAATGTCATGGGCCTGACCTCATCATAATTTTTCTGGCATGTGCTCATAAGAAAAATCAGCATAAAAATAGAAAGCATATACTTTTTCATTATAACTCCTTCATCAATAAAGACTTAAATATAAAAAATCAGGCCAGTTGTCAAATTATTGGACAATAAAGGGGTCGCGTCTCAACATTTGACATATTTGTCTATCCATTTAGTTTTTATATTAGAAACTATCTTAAAAAGAACCCTTTAGTTATGTAAAAGAAGTGATTGATATGTCAAATGTTGAGAC
>DAOVDU010000040.1 GCA_030669305.1 Candidatus Aminicenantota bacterium | reverse complement strand
AATGCCGAAGAGGGGACTCGAACCCCTACGAGCAAATTACGCTCACTAGCCCCTCAAGCTAGCGTGTCTACCAATTCCACCACTTCGGCATCAAAGCCTGGGAGGCCTGTCCTGCTGTTGCTTTGTTCCTTCTGGAGCTTTCTTTTCTTCACCTTCTTTTTTCTGTGTTTCTGTGACAGCAGCTTTTTCTTCTGTTGGAGTTTCCTCTCCTCTTACAACGGATTTGCTCCCTCGGGGCGAAAGAATATAGAGCCCTAGTGATGTCAGCATAAAGAGGATAGCACATATGGTTGTTGCTTTGGAGAGAATATTTGCTGCACCGCGGGGGCCAAAGACTGTCTGACTGCCTCCTCCGCCAAAGGCCCCAGCCAGATCAGCGGACTTTCCTGACTGAAGCAAAACAGATACGATGAGTACGAAACAAACAAGGATGTGAATAAATGTAACTAATGCGCTCATTTTTCTTTATATGCTTTTATAGCTTCCTTTATTATTTCTATAAAAGATTCACTATTGAGCGAAGCACCTCCAACAAGAGCTCCGTTTATATCCTCTTCTTTTAATAAAGAATAAGAATTTGCCGGTTTCACTGAACCGCCGTACAGGATTATAGCACAGGAACCTGTCTCATTTCCATAGTTTTCTGCCAATTTATTTCTTATGAAGCGGTGGACATCCTCTGCTTGATTAGGAGTAGCGGTTAAGCCTGTTCCGATGGCCCAAATAGGTTCGTAAGCGATTATTATCTGGCTGATTTCTTTTTTTTCCAGGCCTTCAAAACCTTCTGTTATTTGGGTTTCAATCTTGTTTATAGTTTTTCCTTTTTCCTTTTCCTCAAAAGACTCTCCGATGCACATGATGGGCAGGAGTTCATGTGCTAGAGATGCTTTGATTTTTTTGTTAACCGTCTCATTTGTCTCGCCAAAATATTGACGCCTTTCTGAGTGGCCGATGACAACATAGGCACAGCCTGCATCCTTTAGCATCGGAGCAGAAATTTCGCCGGTATAGGCGCCTTTCTCTTCCCAGAAAAAATTTTGTGCACCGATCTGGATAGAACTGCCGGGGAGTGTGTTTTTTACATCATTTAAAGCGGTAAAGGGAGGAATTACAACAATTTCTGCTTCAGTCAATTCTGAGCTTGCTTCGTTGAGCTCTCTTACCAGCTCCACAGCTTCAGGGATTGTTTTGGACATTTTCCAGTTTCCAGCGATGAATGGTTTTTTATTAGACATTATCATTTTATTTCTCCATTAAAACTTCGATCCCAGGTAGGGTTTCATTGGCAATAAATTCTAAAGATGCTCCACCTCCTGTTGATATATGGGAAATTTTTTCACTGACTCCTGCTTTATAAACTGCTGCGACCGAATCACCTCCACCTACTATGGAGAGTGCGTCGGAGTTGGCTACTGCCTCAGCAATATCCATTGTACCATGGGAGAATTTGTCTATTTCAAAGACTCCCATTGGTCCGTTCCAGAAGATGGTTTTTGCACTTGTTATAATCTTTGAGTATTTCCGCACTGTATTTGGGCCGATGTCAAGGGCCATCAAATCTGAAGGGATAGGAAAAGCATCTATTGTTTCAGCTTCTGCTTCTGGGGCAACTGCAGGGGCTGCGATGTGGTCAGAAGGAAGATAGAGATTGACCTTTTTTTCTCTAGCATGGCTTAAGAGATTCAGCGCAAGGTCTTTTTTGTCTTCTTCGACCAGAGAGCAACCAACTTCAAATCCTTGAGCTGCAAAAAATGTGTAAGCCATGGCTCCACCAATAAGGATATCATCTGCTTTATTAAGGAGATTTTCTATGACTGGAATCTTATCAGAGACTTTTACTCCTCCGAGAATAGCAGCATATGGTATTTCTGGAGAATGAATCGCTCTGCTTAAATATTCGATTTCTTTTTTAACGAGAAAGCCTGCTGCAGATTTTTTAACATATTCTGTAATGGCAACAACAGAGGCATGGGCCCTGTGGCAGACTCCAAAAGCATCGTTTACATAATAATCGACTTCATTAGCCAAATGTTGGGCAAAGCAGGAGTCATTGTTGGTTTCCTCTGTATGAAACCTGAGGTTTTCCAGAAGAAGCACCTGATTTTCTCTGAGTTCTTTCTTTAAATTGTCGACTTCATCACCGATTACTGCAGGGGCAAGGATGACCTTTTGAGAAATTAGCTCAGCAAGCCTTCTGGCCACAGGCTTAAGGCTGAGTTTAGGATTGAATTTTCCCTTTGGGCGTCCCAAATGGGAAGCGATTATGATCTTTGCTTTTTGATCGAGAAGGTAATTTAAAGTAGGAATAACAGCTCTGATTCGAGTATCATCACGGATTTCACCCTTTTCATCCAGAGGAACATTGAAATCGACACGGAGAAAAACTCGTTTCCCCTTAAAATCCAAGTCTTTGAGCAAAAGCATGACTTCTTAACGGGAGATAAATTTAATGAGATCTTTGAGGCGGCAGGAATAACCCCACTCATTGTCGTACCATGCCAGTACTTTTACCAGGTTATTATCTGTTATTCGAGTGAACAGACTGTCCACGATGGAAGAATGGGGGTTAGCCATAAAATCGACTGAAACAAGAGGCTCTTCTGTATACTGGAGTATTCCTTTTAATTTTCCTTCAGAGGCTGTTTTAAAAGCTTTATTGACTTCTTCTGTTGTGACATTTTTCTTTAAGAGAGCCACCAGATCTACTAATGAAACGTTAGGCGTAGGGACTCTAACAGCGATTCCGTCTATTTTCCCTTTCAACTCTGGAATAACGATTCCAACAGCTTTTGCAGCTCCGGTAGTCGTGGGAATTTGAGAGACAGCAGCAGACCGTGCTCGACGAAGATCTTTATGAGGCTGGTCTAGAAGTCTCTGGTCACTCGTATAGGCATGGATCGTGGTCATAAAAGCTTTTTCAATACCAAACTCCTGATGGAGTATTTTTACTGGTGGAGCTAGACAATTAGTGGTGCAAGAGGCGTTGGAAATAATATGGTGGTTATCCGGGACATAAGCTTCTTCGTTGACACCCAGAACAATTGTGATGTCAGGCTCTGTGGCTGGGGCAGAGATGATTACTTTTTCAGCGCCTCCATTTATGATATGCTTGAGGGCATCCTGTCTTTTTCTGAATAAGCCTGTCGATTCAATGACAATCGTAACTCCCATATCTTTCCAAGGGAGATTGCCCGGATCTTTTTCGGAAAGAACTTTTGTTGTTTTATTATTAACGATTATTGCATCTTCCGAAAATTTAATATCTGCATCTAGTATGCCGAGCACTGAATCGTATTTCAGGAGATGAGCCAGGGTTTTGGCATCTGTGATATCATTGACAGCTATAATTTCGATGTCAGGATCCTGGTACGAAGCACGAAATACATTTCTACCGATTCGGCCAAATCCGTTTATTCCGATTTTTATACTCATATGAAACCTCCTCTGAAAATTACATTTCTCTATTAACATAAAAGGATGCATAAATCAATGTGGAATCAATGTGGAATCAGTGCCCCAGTAACTCAGTAACACAGAAACACAGTGACTCAGAAAGAGATGCACAGTGCATAGTATACTCAAAGCTCAAAGCTAGATTTCGTAAGCCGTAAGCTGATGAAGACTCATTTAAAGTTGAAGGCTTAAGGTTGAATAAACATGTTAGAAGAGTTGTGCGACATACATGGAGGAGGCACTGAGGAGAGCCACGCTGAAATTATCGTCTACACCCAACGGTAAAACTTCTGAGAGCGAGGCGACAAGGCTTCCTAAGAGATAAACGGGAATAGGCACAGAGAAAAAATGAATAAAAATGTAACCTGAAATAAGGCAGGCATTGAAATGGGCCAGACTGCCTTCTAGAGATTTCTCGAAAATCTTCGTTCGGCCGAAGTGAATGCCGAAAAATTTGCTGAAAAGATCTCCGAATATAAGAAAAAAACCTGCCAGGCAGGCAATGGGTTTGTCGACAAGAAGAACGACTAAAAAGATGGAAAAAAGAAAAAGAGTAATGGAAGAAAATTTGCTGTATTCTTTCGATTTATAAAGCTTTTTGATGTATTTAAAGAAGAAAATATTAATTTTATTAGAAAAAAGCCGGGACAAATCCAGAAGAAGGAAAAAGAGAGCTATACTTCCGATTAAAGTCAATGCTTCCTTTTTATCCGTTCTAAGGTAGTAGATGATCAGAAGGACAGCCAAAGGTCTGGCAAAAAACCGCCAGTTTATTTCTTTTTTTGCTTTTTTTGAGGACGAGGTTAATAATTGTCGTTGAAAGATATTAAGAATGTTTATGAAAAGGATATAGATAATAATGGTCAGTATAAATAATTGATAGAGAGGAAAAGGAACAAAGACAAGAACAAAAATCCCAAGAATTGGAAGCATGACTGATCCGATTATTTCACCCTGTTTGGCTATGTAGATAAAAGAAAGAACGCAAAAAACTAAAAGAGGGAGGCTTTCCCAGGGAAGCCATGCCTTTAGGTAAAAAAGCACAACATAGTAAATCAATATTGCTGAAGCTGTTGCAACTCCTTGTCCCCCTCTGAAATTAAGATAAGGGGGAAAAACATGTCCCAATATCGCAGCCAAGCTTGCAATATGCATCAATAAAGGAGATGCTCCAAGCAGATAGGCTACATACATGACGAGAAGGCCTTTTGAAAGGTCAATGACTGCAGCAAAAATGGCTGGCCCAAGGCCTAATACTTTGTATGTGTTGACGGTCCCCGCATTTTTTGTGCCGTGCTCGCGTATGTCAATATTCTTGAATATTTTTCCTAGAAGGTAAGAAGGAGACAGAGAGCCAACAAAGTATCCTCCCAGCAGTAATAAAACCAAAGTTAAAGGGTTCATGAAAAGAAATTCTATCCCATAAATATGATTAGAAATGTTATAGATAAGAGAAAAATATGTCAACATAATATATGCAAGACAATCTAAAAAAGCAAGACAACGCTTCGCTTGCAAGACAACATTCTTGGCAAGACAAGCAAGACAAGAAAAAGTCAAAACTCAAAGCTCAAACTCCAAAACTTAAGTTACTTTTAAAATAAAAAGCAACAATTATGTGATATAATCTTGGGTTAAGTTGAAGGAGTATGATCATGAAAGTTCTGACTTCTAAACAGATGAAAAGGATTGACAGGAAGGCAATCGAGGAAATCGGAATAATCGGTCCTATACTGATGGAAAATGCCGGTCTTCAAATAACCAATGCAATAAGGGAAAAATTTCCTGAAATAGATAAAGAAAGAATAGTAATAGTTGCAGGGAAGGGAAATAACGGTGGAGACGGTTTTGTTATTGCACGCCACCTCTTCAATCAGGGATGCGATCCACATGTTCTTCTCCTGGCATCAAAGGGAGATGTAAAAGGAGATGCTGCCTTGAATTTAAGAATAGCTGAGAAAATTGGGATAAAGATCGACGAAGTCTCTTCAATAAAAGAATGGACAAATCATAAAAAAAGGCTTCTTAATTCGACCTTGATTGTTGATGCAATTTTTGGCACAGGTTTCATGAAAGCTGCTGAAGGGCTCTATGCCACTGTTATTAAAGATATTAACAAATCCAAGGCTTATAAGGTGGCAGTAGATATTCCTTCCGGCATTTCCTCGGATACTTTTCAAGTCATTGGCCCATGTGTGAAGGCAGATTTAACTGTCACGATGGCAGCTCCTAAGATTGCCCATGTTTTCCCGCCTGCTGAAGAATATGTAGGTGAATTAAAGGTTGCAGATATTAGTGTGCCTCCGTTCTTGTTTGAAGATGATGAGCTGAAGCTTGAGATGGTAGATAAGCAGACTATTGTACCGTACTTTAAAAGCCGGAAAAAGGACACCCATAAGGGAACCTATGGACATCTTTTTATCGTATCCGGCTCTCTTGGGAAAACAGGTGCTGCTATAATGGCAGGAAAAGCAGCCTTAAAAATGGGTGCTGGCCTTGTGACCGTAGGGATACCCCAGAGCTGTCTTCCCATCGTAGCTCGCTTCATGGTGGAATTGATGACGGAACCTTTGTCTGAAACGCCTGAGAAAACCCTCTCTTCTGAAGCCTTAGAGAGAGTGCTGAACCTTCTTGATGGAAAAGATGCCCTCTTACTGGGGCCAGGAATCTCTACTCATGAATCTACCTCAGAGCTGGTTTTATCATTGCTTCAGCGCATGGATATTCCTGCTGTTTTGGATGCCGATGCCTTGAATATACTGGCTGCAAATCCAGAGCTTTTAAAATCTTTGCGCCGGCCTGTAATACTTACTCCGCATCCTGGCGAGTTTGCGCGCCTTCTCCATATTTCTACGAAGGAGGTTGTGGAAAAGAAATTAGAACTTGTTCCGCAATTTACCGAAAGCTACGGCGTTTATTTAGTGTTAAAAGGCTATAGGACTCTCACGTCTACTCCTGAGGGAAAGGTTTATATTAATCCCACTGGAAATCCAGGCATGGCAACTGCAGGATCAGGAGATGTTCTCAGTGGTATGATAGCCTCTATGATTATCCAGGAGAAGAATATACTGGAGGCAGTCTTGGCTGCAGTTTATATTCACGGCCTTAGCGGAGATATTGGTGCTCGAAGACTCGGGGAGAGGCCGTTGACTGCAGGGAATATCATCACATATCTTCCTAATGCAATCAAGGAAATCAGTGAGGAGTGAGGAGTAAGGCATAAACGGCTGGGAGAAGATTGGAAAGAGAATGGAGACTAAAAGACATCAGCAAAAAATAGAGGAATATATAACTAACTCTGAACAGGAGACTTTTCTTTTAGCCAAGAAGCTTGCTGAGGATTTTAAAGGAAATGAAGTTGTACTTTTAAAGGGAGCTCTTGGGAGTGGAAAAACGGTATTTGCTAAAGGAATTGCTTCTGGTTTAGGGGTAAAAGACATCCATCATGTCTGTAGCCCTTCTTATACTCTGATTAACGTATATCAAGCCAGATTTCCTTTATTTCATATAGATCTTTACAGGCTGGAAAAAAGCTCTGAGATTTCAGACATTGGCTGGGAAGATTATCTTGGAGAAGGAGTCATAATCGTTGAGTGGGCAGAAAAGATAAAATTCAACCTAGATGCTATCCATGTGACTATTGAAATGAATGACAAAAATCAGCGGACAATAAGGATATCAAATTCCGTTTAGTCAGTTAAATAAATAAGCAAGATAAAGCCCTCCGGGCGGCAAGACAACGCTTCGCTTGCAAGACAAATAATAGGCAAGACACATCCCTTCGGGCAGTAAGATAAAGAGGCAAGACATCCTCAATTTTTTACTTTAAACATTCAACCTTAAACCTTCAACAATTATAGAATTCTTATCGGCTTACGGCTTACTATTTATAGCGTTGAGCAATTCTCTTGTTGCTCTACTAATGTCATTGGCTCCAAGAATAGCGGATATTACAGCAACTCCGTCTGCTCCAGAAGAGATCACGTCACCTGCATTTTGTGCGTTTATTCCCCCTATAGCAAGGATGGGTATCTTGACCTTTTCTCGAATAGCTTTTAGGCCATCCAATCCCAGAATTGTTCTCAAGTTTTTTTTAGAGGACGTGAAAAAAAGGGGGCCTACGCCCAAATAATCTGCTCTTTCCGCTTCAGCTTTTATCGCTTCTTCTGTTGTGTTTACTGTGAGGCCAATTAATCTATTTTTTCCCAGGAGTTTTCGGGCAAAGGCAAGAGGAAGATCTTCCTGGCCAAGATGAATGCCATCAGCCTCACATGACAAGGCAATATCTATTCTATCATTAATAATAAGCGGAATATTTCTGGGTCTCAATATTTCAGATGTTTTTATAGCAAATTCCAGAAATTCCCTGATTCTTAATTTTTTTGCACGGAGCTGTACAAGAGTAACTCCGGCTTCCACAGCTTCCTGGATAATAAACAGAAGGTTTTTCCTGCTACAAGCTTCAGCGTCTGCAATTAGACAAAGTTTCCAATTGAATGTTTTCATTGTTATTTATAAAAATTATAACAGCAGTCAAAAGTTTAAACAAATTGAAATAATTGAAAAGTTCAGGTATAAATCATGTTAAATGACAAAGAATACAAAGGAGAAATTTAAATGAACTCAATATCCGAAATTTTTAACTTTATTTTGGAAAACATCTATTTAAAATTCCTGTTGATTTTGGTAATTACCCTCATAGTTGCTTATTTAGTCAAACTTATCCTTAACAAAGTGTTGAAGCCCATTGCTAAAAAGACTAAGACCAAAATTGATGATTTAATCATCAAGAGTCTCTCATCGATAGTTTTTTACATAATCCTAGTTTTGGGCTTCAAAATTGGCTTCCAGCCTTTTGATTTCCAAACTGCGATTTTTAATAGCTTAATCAGCACTCTTTTAATCCTCATAGTAAGCATATTGATCTTGAGAATTATCACTAATTTTTCTAAACATTGGCTCGAGAAATGGGCCTACAAGACAGAGTCAACTGCTGATGATAGGTTAATTCCCTTATTAGAGAAAATATCAAAGGTTATTGTCGTTATTTTAGCAGTTATTTTTGTTTTTGATTCCTGGAAAATTGACATAAGTCCTCTGCTTGCAACAGCCGGGATTGCCGGAATAGCCGTCAGCTTTGCAGTGAAAGATTCCTTGAGCAATATACTTGGTGGAATTCAGCTTGTCTTGGACAAGACGTTTAAAGTGGGAGATAAGGTTAAGCTTGAGTCTGGAGAGTTAGGAGTTATCCTGGACATAGGCCTTAGAAGTACAAAAATGAAAACATATGACAATGAGGTAATATATATTCCTAATGGCATCCTAGCAAATACAAAGATTAAAAACTATACCATGCCGGATCTTTCTATCCGTGTGAATGTTGATTTTGGGGTTGAATACGGTTCAGATACACATAAAGTCGAACAGGTTGTTCTTGAAGCATTGAAAAAAATAGATACTGTCCTTAAAGAGCCTGTGCCGGTCATTCATTTTTTGAAAATGTCTGATTTTTCCCTAGATTTTGTCGCCAGAGTATGGGTTAAGAGTTATACCAAGGCTTATTCAACAAAGCTCAAAGTGACAGATGAAATCTACAATGCGTTAAATAAAGCCAATATCGGCATTCCTTTTCCTACTCGCACTGTATACACGAAGTCTAGCGATTAATATTACGTCTATTAGGGCTAAAAGGAGAAGACCATGATCAATCGCGTTAAGGCGAAGATACTTGAAGTCAAAGATTTTCCTAAACCCGGCATCGGGTTTAAAGATATCACTCCTCTCATAGAAGATGCGGCCTGCTTCAATTATGTAATTAATACCATTGCTTCGTGGGCAAAAGAAAAAAAACCTCAGATTGTGGTTGGAATTGAATCCCGTGGATTTGTTTTTGCAGCTCCTGTAGCATACAAATTAGGGCTTGGATTAGCCATCATAAGGAAAAAGGGGAAGCTTCCCAGAAAGACCGTTTGCGTTAGAGCCCCAAATGAGTATGCGGTCGAATATTTTGAGATGCACAACGATAGTATTCTCCCAAACCAGAGAGTTCTCATCATAGATGATCTTATTGCAACAGGTTCTTCTTCCATAAGCGCATTGGATTTGGTAAAAAAATTGGGAGGGAAAGTCATAGGCTTTGTTTCTGTTATTGATCTGGCCTTTTTAAATGGTGTAGAGAACATCAAAAAGGCACATCCGGATGTCGATCTTCTCTCCTTAATTCAATTTAAAGAATAGAGGAGAAAAATGAAAGATTTATTGGATCGTTTCTTCAAGCTTGAAGAGAATAAAACTTCTTTCCGGACTGAAATGGTGGGCGGTATAACAACCTTCATGACCATGTCGTATATCATTTTTGTTCAGCCTGCAATTCTATCCATAGCAGGGATGGACAGAGGGGCAGTCATGGTTGCCACCTGCATTTCTGCTGCGTTGGCCACGCTTTTGATGGGTCTTCTGGCTAAATATCCCATTGCCCTCGCACCAGCCATGGGCCACAATATCTTTTTTGCTGTTATAGTCTGCGGAACTATGGGCTATTCGTGGCAGGTTGCACTTGGGGCTGTTTTTATATCAGGCACGATTTTTATTATCCTTTCTATTTTTAGGGTTTGGGGAGTCTTGGTAGCTTCTGTTCCTGATTCTCTCAAGCATGCCATCGCAGTCGGTATCGGGCTTTTAATTGCTCTTATTGGACTTGAATACGGCGGCATTGTTGTTGATGCCCCTGATGTATTAGTGGGCCTCGGCGATCTGACCAGCAGGCCAGTAGTCCTTGTTTTATTTGGGGTAGTACTGACTGCTGTTTTGATGGCATTAAGAGTTAAAGGCGCTATCCTCTTAGGGATTCTAGGTACTGCGATCCTTGGTATTCCTTTGGGAATTGTCGAATACCACGGAATTACTGCTGCTCCTCCAAGTCTCTTGCCAGCTCTTTTTAAGCTGGATATTTTGGGAGCTTTTAAGACAGGTCTTATTACTGTTGTCTTTGTTTTTTTCTTTCTGGATCTCTTTGATACCATAGGCACTTTGATTGGAGTAAGCGGGCCCGCTGGATTCTTAAAGGAGGGAAAACTTCCACGTGCCAATAAAGCAATGCTGTCGGATGCTGTCGGAACAGTCAGTGGGGCTCTTCTGGGAACATCCACTGTTACAAGTTACATCGAAAGCGCTACAGGTATAGCTCATGGTGCTCGAACAGGTTTAGCCAATGTCTTCACATCTTTACTATTTCTGGTAGCACTTTTTTTCAGTCCTTTAGTAGAAATGATCGGAGGCGAGTACATATATAATGGGCTTACTCTTCGTCCCGTAGTTGCACCTCCGTTGATTATTGTTGGCTATTTGATGATGAAGTGTGTGACCTGGATAAAATGGGAAGATTTGACAGAGGCTATTCCTGCCTTTTTAACCATAATCATCATGCCTTTAACGCTCAGTATCACAGAAGGAATCGCCTTTGGTTTTATTTCTTACTCGCTTTTAAAACTTGTCTCTGGAAAGGGAAAACAGGTTCACTGGCTCATCTACCTGTTTTCAGCTCTGTTTATTCTAAGATATATAATAAAATAAATGAAAATGGCAAGACAACGCTTCGCTAGCAAGACAATGCCCTAAAGGGCAGGCAAGACAACGCTTCGCTGGCAAGACATGCAAGACAAACAAGACAGAAAATCAGTTGCTTCCGTTTATCTGGTTTGTTTTTATGGAGGAAGTTAATACAATGATGAAACTTTTGAGAGGCCTATTAATCATTTTTCTCTCCATCATGGCCGTAGGGTGTGTGCGAGTCATAGTTAAGCCCAGTTTGACTTTTGGCCCTTCAGAGGCCAGATGGGTTAAAAAGACGCTGAACAGGATGACTCTAGAGGAAAAAGTCGGACAGATGGTATGCTGTGCTTATTCCGGTCACTTTGTAAACACTGACAGCGATTTTCTGCATAACCTTGAGGCTTTGATCAGAGAGCAAAAGATAGGGGGGTTTATTCTTTTTGGTGGGGAAGTTTATGAGACAGCATATCTAACGAACTCACTGCAAAATAAGGCCGAAATTCCGCTCTTAATTGCCTCTGATTTGGAAAGGGGATTAGGGAATCAGATTGATGGAACCACGCTTTTTCCTCCGCTCATGTCTCTGGGTGCGGCAGGGTCAGATGAGCTGGCCTACCTGATGGGAAAGATTACGGCCGTTGAGGCCAGGGCCATCGGGATTCATATGACTTATGCTCCAGTTGTGGATGTGAACATCAACCCTGAGAACCCAATCATCAATACCCGGTCATTTGGTGAAGATCCGGAACAGGTGAGCCGCTTGGCTGCTGAGTTTATCAAAGGATGCCAGCAAAACGGCCTCATGGCTACAGCCAAACATTTTCCTGGACATGGAGATACGGATTTGGATTCTCACAGTGTTCTTCCCACTATAGGAGGCGATTTGAAGCGCCTGGAAAAGGTAGAACTCTATCCCTTTAAGAAAGCCATCGAGGCAGGGGTACAGGCCATCATGACTGCACACCTTAGACTCCCTGCGCTCGATCCCACACCAGATCTTCCTGCTACTCTTTCACAACCGATCTTAACCGGTCTTTTGAGAAACAAGCTTGGGTTTAAAGGGATAATCGTCACAGACGCTATGAATATGGGAGGAATAACCACTCTTTATTCCCCTGTAGAAGCGGCCATGAGAGCTGTTGAGGCTGGGGTGGACATGATTCTTCTTCCTCCTGAACCAAAAGAAGTCATTGAGGCTCTTGTCTGTGCTGTGAGAAGCAGTCAGATATCTGAGGCAAGAATAGATGTCTCTGTAAAAAGGATTCTTGAAGCAAAGGCAAGGTTGGGCCTACGCAAGAACAAACTGGTGAATGTGGAGACTCTGTGTGAAAAATTAGCCTCAAAAGAACATCTTCAACAGGCTGCCAAAACGTTTGAGAGTTCCATGACTCTTGTGAAAAACGAAAAGATGGCGCTCCCTTTGTCAGGGCAAGACCAGAAAATTGCTGTTTTTTCCTTGAGCAGTGATCCTGGGGGCTATTTTGCGGGCAGAACTTTTATCCAAGAATTTGAAAAAAGATGCCCAGAATCGATAATTTTTTATGCTGATGCCTTCACAGGGCAGGAGTTTATTCAGGAAGCATTTGAAAAAGCCAGGGATGCAGATGTTATCTTATTTGCTCTTTTCTCCCGCCTTTACGCATGGAAGGGGAGTGTTGAGCTTGATTTAAAGCACATCCAGATGATTAATGAATCCATAGCACTTAAAAAGCCAGTTGTAGTGGTTTCTTTTGGCAGCCCATATTTTTTGAGAAATTTTCCGGAAGTGGATACTTACCTCTGTGCCTACAGACATGCCTCTGAGGCTCAGAAAGCAGCAGTAAAAGCTCTTTTTGGAGAGATTGACATAAAAGGAAAACTGCCGGTTTCGATTCCTGATCTTTATTCTATTGGGCATGGGTTGGAATTACTTAGGAAAAGTAAGGAGTGAGGAGTAAGGAGTGAGAAGTAAAAAAACTCAAAACTAATTTCTGTTAGACTGTTAATCGGTTAGTCAGTTAGTCTGTTATTTTAATTAAAATAATTAACAGATAAACAGACTAACTGACTAACCGATTAACTGGACTGATGAGATTGCCACGCTCCCTACGCTCGTTCGCAATGACACGAGAAAAACAAGGCTTAAAACTAATCATAGTAAGGAGATGATGTATGGATCGTAGAGATTTTTTTAAGTTTGGTTTAGGAGGTGTAGGCCTTGCTGTTGGTGGAGGTCTGGCTTCCAGCAAAGAAAAGGCTTACTCGTCCCCAGGGAGAGAAATTCATGGGCATCCCTGGTGGGTGAGGGGACTTGAAAAACCCAAATTGGCAATTGATGACAAGGTGTATTCGCGGTTTCATCCAAGAAAGAGTGTATTCGGGTCTTTCCCGAAGTATTATGGGATGGATAAGTTGAGAGAGCTGAGGCAAAGAAGCAGAGAGAAGACAATGGAGTATTATAAGGAAGATCGTCCCGGATACAGGCTTGAAGATCGGGCCTTGGCCGATGCGGCCTGGGTAATTTCCCGCTTGGGCGGCGTAAATAAAGGCACAAGATCCTGGACACGTAAGTTTGTTCCTACACCAGAGCAGCGTGGGGTAGAGAAATATAAAAAAAGCCCTGAAGAAGCGGCCCATCTGATTAAAGCTGCTGCCCGTTATTTTGGAGCTGCGACCGTAGGAGTAACAATTTTGGACCGAAGGCATATACATTCGCATGAAAGAGGAAAAGAAGTTGTTTTTGAGGTGGTGGATGAACCTTATGATAATGAAAAAAAACTCGTAATACCTGATAAATGCAAGTATGCCATTGCTCTGAGTGTTCAGATGTCTCTGGACAATATTGCATGTTCACCGACTGCAATCAGTAGCGCAGGCTCTTCTATGGGCTACAGCCGGTGTGAATTTCTCGTGGCAGGATTGGCTGAGTTTATCAGAGGATTAGGCTATGTCGCAATCCCCAGTGTGAATGATCTCGGATCCAGTGTAGCAATTGCTGCAGATGCAGGTTTGGGAGAGTTGGGACGGACCAATCGTTTGATCACTCCAGAATTTGGACCGATGGTCCGTTTGGCTAAAGTCTTAACAGATCTTCCCTTGACTGTTGATAAGCCAATAGATTTTGGGCTTGCGGAATTCTGCAAGGTTTGTAAGCGTTGTGCTGAAGCCTGCCCATCCAAAAGTCTTTCGTTTGATGAAGAACCCAGTTTCGAAGTGAGGGGGGAATGGAATAACCCAGGCCATCAGGCATGGTTTGAGGATTCTCCTAAATGCCTGGCTTACTGGCAGGAGTCGACTTCTGGCTGCAGTATATGCCTAGCGGTTTGTCCCTGGTCAAAAAAGGACAAGACAATGATTCACGAGATCGTTAAGGCTGCAAGCGCCAAGATTCCTATTCTCGACGGATTTTTCACTTCTATGGATGAGGCCTTTGGCTATGGGAGGCAGAAGAGTGCAGAAAAGTGGTGGGATCTCAATTTGCCAGAATATGGAATCGACACAAGTCAAGGAAAGGGGTAAGAAATGAAGGATAAAAAAACATACTCTGTACTAAAAATAAGAAAAAGACCCTGGTACATATGGATTCTCCGTCTCATATGGTTCGTGTGGATGGTATTCTGGATTGAAGCAGCTGTCGGATCCAGGCTTGAACTAGAGCCTAAAGCGTTTACGATTTCTCTTGTCATTTTTGCTATAAGCCTGTTTCTAGGTCTCCTCCTTTGGCTCAAGGGTTTAAAGAAGTTTAGACGCATCAAAGCGTGAAAAGAACGAAACGGCGATCCGGAGACAGGGCTTCGCACGAAAGAAGCTTAAAACTCAAAACTAATCTCTTTTATCCCAATTATCGGTTAGGTAGGGCTTAGATTTTTCAAACTCAAGGCAGACTTTTTCGATTTCCTGTTCAGCTTCCTGGTTATTCATGTCCTTAGTTTTTAAGACAAATGAAGCGATAAAACCAAAATATAGAGGTATCATGGATTCGAGAACCAGAGGAAGGCTCATTTCCATAAAGGTGTGTTTGAACCTGTTGTAGAAAAGAATATAGTCATAGATGATTTTTACCCAAAGCTGGTTAGGGAAGTTAAAATTTTTTCTCGGGAGAGGAAATATCTTTTCTAATGCCTGATGATTATCTTTGTTCAATATTTCCTGCCAGATGCAGTTAAATTTTCTGACTCCTTTATGGAAATTCTGGTAAAGCTCGTTGGAATCCTGGGAAACCTCTTCAGGAATAACTCTGGCCTGAAAGCCAAAAGTAGGCAAGTCTTCACTACCCTTTATTTTTTTCCACATATCGTGATGTTCTTCGATTAGAGCAAAAATCGTTCCAATGACTTGCTTAAACATCGGAGGGAGAGTAGCAGCACTTTTAGGGTTATGGATTTTGGCACCGAGAAAGGACTGACAAACTTTAAATCCGTTGGCAAGAGCCGCTGTTGTCATCCATATGTCAATGCCGTAATAAGCAACGTCAGTATCCCAGATATCTTTTTCCATATAATGCTCGAGCACTTTGCTTGAGAATCCAAACTCGCCTCCTATAGGCTGGCGAATCTTTTTGCCGTAAAGGGCTCTTGTCAAAGGATAGATTATGGAATTTGTAATAGTCCCATCATATTTATGGCGGGTATAGAGAGGCGCGACATAGTCAAAATCTTTGAAGAGTATTGGTCCTGCTAGAAGCTGTATCCATTCAGGAGTTATGGAACGGAGGTCTGAGTCAACAACTACAATAGCTTTTGTTTTTAACTCATGAGCAATTTCAAAGATTCTCCTGAAAGCCTTCCCTTTCCCAGGGGCTCCTCTAAAGGTTGTGACCATTTCTGAGATGGGAGAATGCAGGCTTCGAGTAAAAGGATGCATTTCATGAGAGATGAGGATTGTATCGAGCTCCTCATAATTTTTCATATTGTTTCGGATTACTTTTCGTGTATTATCTGTAGAGCCACAGTCAGAGTTGACGATAATACTTTTGAATTTGGGAAAGAATTTCGTCAGGCCGAGGCGGACAGCCTTTATTACGTGACCGATAGTGTTTTCATTGTTATAGCTGGGAATGCCGACTAAAATGTCGGCTTTATTGATTTTTTCAACTTGTTCGATTGTTTTTGAAGTGAGGATAATTTTTTTATTCATTAAGACTTTTCTAACCTATTCAAATATCTTTGTCTTATAATAAATATTAATAAATAAATTTTCGTCTCGTCAATCATCTGCTGCGGCGGTTTGGGGGGTGATTTTCTTGCTTTTCATATCATCTTGAAAGATGAAGTCTTGTGAATTCTTAATTCTGGGGACACAATACTTAATTACTGAATTCATTGGTTTATTATATGAAAATTTAAATATAGCATAAATAACAAATTCAATCATACTTGATTACAATCATACAATCATAATATTATCCAATGAGGCAATTGTCGAGCGCTGATAACAAGTAATTAAGTATTGTGCCCCTAGAATTCAAAATAATGTCAATTGAATTGACATAAAAAATTTTATTATCTATTATATTAAAAAGGGCATTAAATATCATATCGATAATATAGGGTAAAAATGTGCTTCTTTTAGGAGGGGAAAATGTCCGATTTTTTCCAGAATGGTGTTATCACCACTTTGCATAGATTAGGCAAATTAGATTTAAAAAGATTGCAAAAGGAGTTAAAAGAGTTCTCAAAAATAAGACCTATAGCCCTTGTCTTGCCGTCTCTTTACTGCGAATTTTCAAGTGGAGCTTTGCCCAATATCATGAACATATTGAAAAGAGTTAATTATCTTAATGAAATTGTTTTATCTCTGGATAAAGCAAACACAAAACAATTTAAAGAGATCAAAAATTATTTCTCTTCTGTTAAGAAACTCACAATTATCTGGAATGACGGACCAAGAATGAAAGAACTTTATCAGCAACTTGAAGAAAATAACTTGTCCCCGGGTGAAGGAGGGAAAGGAAGAGCAGTTTGGATTTCGTTTGGCTATGTTTTAGCTGGGAGGACAAGTCAGGTCATTGTTGTCCATGATTGTGATGTTGTTAACTACAGCCGAGCTCTCCTTGCCCGTCTCTGTTATCCTGTAGCTAATCCTCATTCTGAGTACGAGTTTTGCAAAGGATACTACAGCCGATTCACAGACCGAATGTACGGCCGAGCAACAAGGCTGTTTTTTACTCCATTTATCCGAGCTTTGGAGAAAATTCTGGGATATCTTCCTTTTCTGGTCTACATGGACAGCTTCCGCTATGCCTTAGCCGGAGAGATTGCCATGAGAAGGGATTTGGCGATGGCCATGCGGATTCCCAGCGATTGGGGATTAGAAGTGAGTACATTAGCAGAAGTTTACCGGAACATGGCTTTGAACAGAGTGTGTCAGGTCGATATTGCTGATGCATACGAACATAAACATCAGGACTTGATTCCAGATGATCCAGAAAGAGGAATATTGAAAATGACTGTTGATATTGCCAAATCTATTTTCAGAAATCTTGCCCTGGAAGGAGTGCAGTTTTCTGAAGGGTTTTTTAAAACTTTGAGCAACATTTATTTAAAGATCGCTCAAGAAGCAATTATTAGATATGAAAATGATGCTGCTATCAACAGTCTAAAATTTGACCGCCATTCTGAATCAATAGCAGTCGAATCTTTTGCATACGGAATAAAAAGAGCTGGCGAAGTCTTCTGGCAAAATCCTTCTAAAACCCAGCTTATTCCTAACTGGTTCAGAGTTACGGCTGCTCTTCCTGATTTTTTTGGTGTTTTACAAGACGCCGTAAAAAAAGATAATGAGGAATAAAGCACTGAGTCACAGATTTACTGATTTTACATGACGAGGTTTGACTTTTTCCTGCGTCATTATAATAATGTAAGTAGTTCTTTTAAAGAAAATTGTGATCGTTGATGTGAGGAAATAAAATGATGTTTTCAAAAAAAGTATTAACCATATCTCTTGTCGTAATTGTTATTGGTTTATTGGTCTTTTTCATTTTTATTAGAAGAGGCGCAAATTCTTCTGTGGGTGAATCTTCCCAAGATTCTGCAGAGTTAGAGAAGAAACCAGAAGAAACATCTCTTCCGGTAAAAGTTACTACTGCTAAAAGAGGGGACCTTATTATCAAATTAAAGTCACCAGGTGAGGCTGTAACTAACAGGATGATAACCATGAAATCTGAAGTTGCAGGATTCATAAAAAGCTTGAATGTTGAAGAGGGCCAGCATGTAAAAAAAGGAGATTTATTGGTAGAACTTGATGAGAGGGAATACAAGCTTGAACTTGAAAGATATCAGGCTGACCGCTTGAGTAAGTTATCAGAATTGTTGTTAGAAAAGCAATTTGGAGAATTTGAGGAGTCATCAGTTAAGCCAGAAAATAAAATAATTCAGGACGCTAAAGAAAAATATGAAGAGAGCCAGAAGCTCTATCTTAAAGGAATAATATCAGAGGAAGAATTTGACAAGGCATTTAGAGAGTATGAGATGGCTTTGATTGAGTCAGGAGAAAGAAAAGAGGAAATCAGATCTGCTGCCAAGGGATTAACTCAGGCGGAAATTGGAGTCAAAACAGCTCGAATGAAGCTGGAAAAAGCGAAAATAAGAGCTCCTTTTTCAGGGATCATTTGCGATATTCAAGTCTCTCCTCAAGAGCATGTGACAGCCAGCAGGGATCTTTTTACTCTGGTTAACATCAGCCGGATTCAAGTTCATGCAAAGGTACTGGAGAGTGAAATAGGGAAGATAAAAGTAGGCAGGCATGTGGATTTGAGGTTTAGCGCTTATCCAGGGAAAGTTTTTAAGGGAAAGGTTAAAGCCATAAGCCCTATAATCAACCCTGAAGATAAAACATGCAAAGTTATCATCGACGCAGAAAACCCACAGGAAGAGATCAAGCCTGGCATGCATGCAGAGGTTGAGATAGCAGCTGAAATTCATAAGGATAAATTACTTATTCCTCAAGAAGCCATTCTTGTCAGAGATGGAAGAAAATTAGCCTTTGTAGTAGAGGATGGGCTTGCCAAGTGGAGATATATCCAAGTAGGCCTTGAAAATCAAGATTATGCTGAAGTCTTAAAGGGCGAAAAAGAAGGGGAAGGTATTCGGGAAGGAGAATCTGTCATAATCGATGGGCATTTTACTATGGCTCATGACGCCAGGGTAAGAATCATAAAATAATAATTTTGTCAGTTTTATCAGTTAAGTTAGTTGGTTCTCTTCCATTTTGTGTGGGTAATAATCAGAAAATATTCGGGAATGACCTCGCTCCCATTCAGATTTTTAACGCCATTCCCTCCCCATTCTTCTCGGTCATGCGGAACTCCGCGTGTTTGTATTAAGCAACGCGATAATGTCCCTCACCCATCCTTAGCACCGCCCGGTTGACTCTACCGTGCTCAAACAGTCCTCTGACCCGACTGCGTCGGGTTCCCTCGAAGAACGGCTCGGAAAGGCTAAATCTTCAATGGTCGCTTCATCCATCCCCGAATATTTTCTTTT
>DAOVDU010000041.1 GCA_030669305.1 Candidatus Aminicenantota bacterium | reverse complement strand
CTAGTGTCGTGTCATGCGTGAAGTATCGTATCAGGCACTCGTCATTCCCACGAAGGTGGGAATCCAGTATTTCTGGCTACTTCAGGCTTCTGGATTCCCGCTTCCGCGGGAATGACGGTCATCTTTGCGACATCACATAGATGACGCGACACTAGTCTGTTAGTCGGTTGGTCTGAAATATTTAAGATATTTCTTTTAGAATCATTAACCGATTAACTGACTAACCGATTAACCGACTAACCGACTAACAGATTAACATATATTTAAAAAAGAGAGAGTGTAAAAATGATTTCACGGAATAAGATTTTTAATTTGTCCATTTTATTTCCTGCTATATTTCTTATCTTATCCATGTCCATTTCTTATTCTTATCCCAACCAACAGCAAGAAACACCTCCAGCTTCTGAAATTAAAATAGGCCTGCTAAAGCTTTTAGAGATAATTCCTTCTGCAGAATCCATTGACTATGTTCAGAACAAAACTCAATTTCAGCTTCACACACTTCTCACTGAACAGCGCCACCCCAAAACATGGAGTCTGAGTGAAAGAATCCAAAAGGACTACCAAGGAGGACTTCGCATGCTATTCTCAGTAGATGAGGATATAGTAAAAAGGCTTGAGGTTCTCGCCGTCGAAAAAGAACCATTAGAACAGGCCATCCAAGCTGTAGAAGAAGCACTTCTCTCAAGAAAAAAAATATATATTTATGGTTGTGGGGCCACTGGCCGCCTGGCAAAACAGATGGAGAGCACCTTCTGGCGTCCTTTCTGGAAGAGAGTCAAAGGAATAAAAAAGATCTGGTCTAAAATCGCACCTCTTCTCGCAGATTCCATCGAGTCCCAGCTTATCGGAGAGATGACCGGAGCAGACCGGGCACTTATCAGTTCTTTAGAGGGATTTGAAGATTTGCTGCTTATAGGACGCCTGCAATTAGAAGACAGGAAAATTGAAAAAGGGGATGTGGTCATTTGTGTAACTGAAGGAGGAGAAACTTCTTCTGTTATCGGTACCATATTAGCGGCTCTTGACCAGTGGAAAAGAGCAAAAGAGTATGCCCCTGAGGAGATTAGAAAAAAGCTTTATTTTATTTATAACAACCCTGACAAAACGCTTCTTCCTTTCAATCGTAGCCGGATAGTCCTTGAAGAAGCGGCCATTACGAAAATAAATCTGACCACAGGCCCTCAAGCCATAACCGGCTCTACCCGGATGCAGGCCACCACAATTGAAACCTTTGTTGTCGCGAACATCATACAAACAGCTCTTTATCGCACATTGAGAAGATTCCTGTCAAAAAAAGAGATGTCCAAACTCGGGTTCAAAGATGAATTTCGCATAGAAGAGAAACTAAAAGAATTTTCCCAAATCCTGAAACAAGTTAAAAAAAGTCTCCCTGACATAGCAAAATTCACAGAATTGGAAGCTCAAACTTACAATACCAGACACTTCTCAACATATTTTGCCCAAAAAGGTTTGATTACTGTCTTCATCGACAGCACGGAAAGAAGTCCAACCTTTCGCCTCTTCCCTCTAGATACAATCAAAGAAAAATCACGAAAATCCTGGATCCAGGTCTGGACTCCTTCCGCTGATCTAAAAGATGCCTGGCAGGCGTTTCTCGGACGACCTTTCAGAGGGCTTTCACCTGGGTTTTACAAGGAACCTTTTGAAGAAAAAATAGAGGATCCGTACCTTAAAACAGCAGCCTTGGAAAGCCTAAAAAATGCGGGAAACGACCAGCAATTTCTTTATGATTTTTCCTTTTCTAACTTCAACCTGGAAAACCGCGGCCCTCATCAAGGTGACCTTTGTGTCCTTGTTGTTATCAGCCCAGAAGAAGCCGAACTAAAACAAAAGAATTCAGATTTTAGAAAATTCATCGAAATTTTTTTAAAAAAAGGCGCAAGAGCGGCAATCATTCTTATCACAAATGAACCAGATAAAAGCATAGCAAAGCTTATAAGAAAAATACCCGATTTTGATGAACAGGAAAAAGATTCTCTTGTTGTGGTAAACATAAACGACAAGAACGACCCCCTCGGAATCAATCAGCAGATTGCCCTCAAAATCATCCTCAATGCTCATTCCACTGCTGTTATGGCCCGATTGGGAAAAGTCATAGGAAATACCATGACTAATGTCAGCCCTAGCAATCTCAAGCTTATAGGCCGTGCCACATATCTCATACAATCACATGTAAATGATATTCTCAGCCACCCTCAGTGGGTAAAGCTCTACGGGATCCGAAAACCCATTTCCTACGGTGAAGCAAATGCTGTCTTGTATGAAGCCATAAACTTTCTAAAAGACAAAAAAACAAAAGCGGGACAGACCGCAGAAGTAGCCCTATCAATCATCCGCATCCTAGAATCCTTGCGTCTGAAGAGCAGCCTATCCCAGCAAGAAGTTTTTGAAATTGTTAAAAAGACAGGAGTAGGCCAGTATCTTTCAAATGTCACTTCTCAAATAAAATAAAAATGCAACAAATCCCAAGCACCCTTGTCTGATTTATCTAAGTAAGCAAGACAAACTAAAGGGCAAGACAACCTTCGTGGCAAGACAAAGAGGCAAGACAGATTTTGTTTAAAGTTTCACTCTTGCCTTAAACCATTATTTCGGCTTACGTCTTACGCGTGCGCTGCCTACTGTTATTTCTCCTTGTCCCCCCCTCTCCCTGTCTCCCCGTCATTCCTTTTGAATAGTGAATGGAAAATAGTTAATGGAAAATATTGTTGAACTGTCATACTGCCGAAGAATAAGAAAATAGATTTTTCAGCTCACAGCTTACGATTTACGGCTTACAAAGTTTGTTTTGTGATTTTGGTAATTGGAATTTGTTTGGAATTTGGGATTTGTAATTAGCTTCAGTGGCTGCGGACAATCTCTTTGACTCGCATGAGCTGGACCTGGTACGATCGTTCCATCTCTTCAAGTCTGCTTGAAATGTATCTGATAGTTTCTTTGATGTTTGGAATGAGGATATGCTCCAGTGCGTTGACCCGGCGGCGTGTAACCTCAATCTCATGAGAAAGAAGCTCAACAGCCTTCCAAAGGCGGGCCATCTCCATTAAATCTTCGAGAAGTTCCCGGCTCTTTTTCAGGCCTATATCAAGTTCACTTTCGGTGTTCAGTAAATCATAATCTGAGATTTTTAATTCTTTGATTTCAAAGCGGGGAATGGAAAGATTGAAGATTTTCTCCTTCTTTACGTCCAAGAACAATTCCCCCTCAGGCAACAGCCTTTCCAGCTCTTTATGGGAACTCCGGCTGCGGACAAGAGCAAAGGAAAGAAAAACTTTATCCAATTTCGCGCTTATGCTTCCCTGAAGATCGTAAAGCCTGCGCATGATTTCCAGAAAGCGGCGCATGATCTCCTCTAGTTTGTCCTTGAGAAGCTTATACCCCCTCTCTGCTAGAACAAGGCGTCTGCGCAGCCGCAAAAGCTCCATCCGGTTAGGGTTAACAGCTATTTTCATTTTTCCTAAGGGTAATATTTTTCTAAATATTCGGGCCGAATTCTCTTTAGCTCAGCACGCGGTATGGTCCGAAGAAGTCTCCATCCCAGATCTATAGTATCAATGATAGAACGAGATTCAAACTCGCCCTGCCTGACAAACTCATTCTCAAAAAGGTCGGCAAATTCTAAATAGAGCTTATCAATGTCTGTAAGGGCTGCCTCTCCAAGTATAAGGGCCAGTTCTCTGGCTTCTTTCCCACGTGCATAGCAGGCAAAAAGCTGGTTTAAAACATCAGCATGATCCTCTCGCGTTTTTCCCGCTCCAATCCCCTTATCTTTCAGGCGGGAAAGACTTGGAAGCACATCTATCGGAGGATAAATTCCTTTGCGGTGAATCTCCCGGCTGAGCATGATCTGGCCTTCTGTGATATATCCAGTCAAATCAGCGATTGGATGGGTTTTGTCATCTTCAGGCATTGTCAGGATAGGAATTAGAGTGATCGATCCCTTTTTCCCCTTGATTCTGCCTGCTCTCTCATATATTGAAGCAAGGTCAGTGTAGAGGTAACCTGGATATCCCCGCCTTCCAGGAATCTCTTTTCGCGCTGCAGCAATCTCTCGAAGAGCCTCCGCATAAAAAGTCATATCCACAAGGATGACCAGAACATGCATATCCAAGTCAAAAGCCAGGTATTCGGCGCAGGTTAAAGCCAACCTGGGCGTGGCAAGCCGTTCAATAGGAGGCTCATTGGCCAAGTTAAGAAAAAGCACGGCTCTCTCTAGAGCCCCTGTGTTGCGGAAATCCTCTATGAAGAAGTTTGCTTCTTCAAAGGTAATACCCATGGCTCCAAAAACAACCGCAAATTTTTCCTCTTTTCCTAAAACTTTAGCCTGACGGGCATTCTGGGCAGCAATTCTTGCGTGAGGCAAACCGCTGCCTGAAAAAAGAGGAAGCTTTTGGCCTCTGACTAAAGGATTCATCCCATCAATAGAAGAGATTCCAGTCTGGATGAATTCAGATGGATAATCTCTCGCTTGAGGGTTTATGGGGCTTCCATTAATATCGAGCATTTTCTCGGCAATGATCTGAGGCCCACGGTCCCTAGGTTTTCCTGATCCGTCAAAAATGCGGCCGATAATCTCCTCTGAAACTCCAAGCTGTTGAGAACGTCCTAGGAACCGAACCCGTGATTTATCCACATCAAGGCCAACAGTCCCCTCAAAAACCTGAACGATTGCTCTCTCTGTCGAAACATCAAGAACAGTTCCTCGCCGCAAAACTCCAGCGGCTGTCTCGATCTCCACCAATTCTCCGTATTTCACTTCCCTAATTTTTTCTACGATAAGCAAAGGGCCAACAATGTTGGAGACTGTCAAATATTCTTTATACATTTTGCCCTCTCATTCCTTGCTCTTTAACAATTCTCTAAATGAATTGTCGACTTCAATATAAACTTCGAGAATACCAGCATCTTCTTCAGGCAGGAATTTCATCTTAGAAATCTTTTCTCTGACTCTAAGAGCCAGGATTTCCTCCAGATTCATTCCTTCCTCAAGAGCCCTCAGGCCTTGGTTATGAAAGTGCAGGATTGTTCGAAGCATCAGATACTGTATCCTCAAGGAAGTGTAGGCATCCTGTGGATGAAAGGCATTCTGATGAAGAAAATCTTCACGGATAGAACGAGCAGACTCCAGAATGAGTCTTTCCCTAGCTGAAAGCGACTCCACACCTACAAGGCGAGCAATCTCTTGAAGCTCTGATTCCTCCTCGAGAAGCTGCATAGCATTCTGTCTAAGGTCGGAAAAATCCTCAGCCACCTGGTTTTTCCAATAGTCTTTGATGTTCTCTATGTAAAGCGAATAGCTGAAAAGCCAGTTGATAGCAGGAAAATGCCGCATGTTTGCTAGTCGATCATCCAGGGCCCAGAAGACTTTGACCACCTTGAGCGTAGATTGCACAACAGGATCTGATAAATCTCCTCCAGGAGGAGAAACCGCCCCTATAACACTAAGAGCTCCCATTCTTCTATCTGAACCTAAGCAGATAACCTTTCCGGCTCGCTCATAAAATGCAGCGATACGGCTCGCTAAATAAGCAGGATACCCTTCCTCACCTGGCATCTCTTCCATACGTCCTGAAATCTCCCTCAAAGCTTCTGCCCAGCGGCTGGAAGAATCAGCCATCAGGGCAACTGAGTAACCCATATCACGGAAATACTCGGCAATGGTCATGCCCGTATAGATCGATGCCTCTCGAGCCGCAACAGGCATGTTTGATGTATTCGCTATGATGATTGTACGCTCTATAAGCGGACGGTCAGTGTGGGGATCTTTCAAATCCGGAAAGCTGATAAGGAGGTCAGCCACTTCATTTCCTCTCTCCCCACAGGCCACAAATACGATAATCTGAGCATCCGACCACTTGGCAAGCTGATGCTGGACCACAGTTTTTCCACTGCCAAAAGGACCAGGCACACAGGCTGTTCCTCCCTTTGTCAGAGGAAAAAGCGTATCAAGAACTCTCTGCCCAGTGGATAAAGGTTCATCAGGCATAAGGCGTTCATGGACTTCCCTATTTTTTCGTATTGACCATGTCTGGAACATTTTGACTTCTTTAACATTTTTTTCTGTCTCAATCCTGGCTACAACCTCTTCAACCGTAAACTCTCCTTCTTTGATTTCTACAATTTTTCCAGCACAACCAGAGGGAACCATGATTTTGTGTCTGACAAGAGGAGTCTCCTCCACTTCCCCCAGAAAATCTCCTTGGATTACCTCCTGACCTTCACCGACAAGGGGAGCGAAACTCCACTTTTTCTCCCGGTCGAGCGGAGGCACTTCAATTCCCCTGGTAATAAAATCACCTTCCTTGATCCTAATGATATCTAGAGGTCGCTGGATTCCATCATATATAGAACTTGCCAGGCCTGGCCCCAATTCAACGCTTAAAGGCTTCTCGGTTAAAAAAACAGGCTCACCAGGGCCAATTCCTGTAGTATCTTCGTAAACTTGGATAAAAGCTCGGTCTTCCTTGAGTTCGATGATTTCACCAATCAAACCAATTTCGCCTATTTTGACCATGTCGTACATTTTGGCCCCCAAACAATCAGACGCAACCACGAGAGGGCCTGCCACACGAATAATTTTACCTTGTTTCATCTTCTCCTCGTCTTTTAACTAAAGAATCTGAACCGGTGGCTTTAATAGCCACATCTCTCATCACGCTTCCCAGGTAATCAGTGATCTTTCTGTAATCCGAAAATCCAACTATCACCGGGCAAAATTTCTTTCTCAAAGCCTCTCCCTCTGCTCTCAAAGGATCAAAAAAGCTCTCATGCAAAAAGCAGAGTGCAATATCTTCTTTCTCAAGGCTTTCTATGACTTTCCTGGCCTCCTCTAAATTCCCTGGAGAAAACACCTTTATTCCCAGCGCTTTGAAAGCAAAGATAATATCTGAATCACCGATAACAGCAATTTTATTAAACATAGGTTTCGCTTATTCTGTTTTTTAAGATTTCAGTAGGAATCCTGTTAAGTTTTCCCACCCCAAGGAGTCTTACAAGACTCAATTCTCTTTGTTTGGCCAGAGCATAGGCAAAAACAGGCTCTGGTCCAAACGTAATATACTTTGCTTTCCGCAAATAGATCATCAAAAAATCCTCGAACCCACGTTCCAATTCAATAAAAGTCTCTCTCTCTTGGATTGCATCGGCAGCCTTGTTCCAAACATCTTGATAAGGAGTAGCATGAAGCTTATCTCCCACCTCAGCAAAAGAAAGATCAAAGCTCTGTAGTAAAATTTTTTCATCTAAAAATCCGCCTTTTAAAATCAATCTTTCAAATTTTTCCTTTGGAACTCCTGAATACTTAACACGACAAAAAATCTTGAGGTTTCCTAAATCAATCTTGTGTCGGAGATAATCCTTGATAAAAGGATAATTTATGCTCTCCGCAACAGCGAGCGAATTCTCCACCTGATTTTCCTCGACAATTATCTTTAATATCTCCTTTTCGATGAGGATTTCGGATGTTAATTTGAAGAGATTCTCTTCTTCTCTTTCAATGAATTCATCCAATTCCCTTGAACTCTGGATCTCGACCATCTCATCTAAAAAATCTCCTGCATCAAAAATGACTTTAACGGCACTAGGAAAATCTTTTTCTTCTACAGCCTCGCTAAAGATCGGCTTTGATATAAGCCTACCCTCCAACACACGCACACGGCCCACGGCATATGCATAATCGAGTCTGGAAGGTTTTTTCATATTTTAAGGACCTTAGCAATGTAGCTTTCAAGCCCAGGACGAAGTTCTTCTTTCAATTTTTTTTCATCAAACGACTCCTCTATCTCGCCATCCTTCAAGATAATTTTCCTTTTCAGAGATTTCTTCCCAAGACTTTCTTTAACAAAGGCTTTTTCCAGGACCTCATCAATGAGCTCTTTCTTGCGAGAAAGGATATTAATTCTTTTTTCCAGACGAGCATGTGTGATGAGTCGGTTCGCCTCAAGGTTTCCCTGTTGCTCTGCTTCTTTCAAAAGAGCCTCTGCAAGTTCTAAAACTTCCTTTCGGGCATTTTCTTTTATCTCCTCTGCTTTCTTTTGGTTCTCAAGGATAATCCTGTCTGCTTCTGCTTGCCCGTCATCAACTATTTTTTTCAGAATTTTCTCTAAGCTCATTGTTGTTCTCTGAACCCTCTTTCTAAGTCTTTAATGCTATGCCGTTGAGCAGGAGAATAGTGATTAGCAAACCCAACACAGCATAGGTCTCCACTAAGGCTGCCATAATCACAGGCTTCATAAGGTCTTTAGGTTGCTTGGCTACCATGTAGACTCCAGATGCACAGACTTTTCCCTGGTGAATTCCAGAAACAAGCCCAGTAAATGCCACAGGCAGGCAAGCAATAAGAATCTGCCAACCCTGAAAAATCGTCGGAGAAGCAAGGCTGCCACCTGTGAGCCCCAATTTTAAAATGACTAAAAAAGCACTTAAGAAACCATAGATTCCCTGAGTCCCCGGAAGAGCGACGAGCAAGAGAAGGCTTCCAAATTTTTCTGGATCCTCACTCATGACTCCACTCGATGCTTGACCTGCCAGGCCAACACCTATGGCTGAACCTATCCCGCCCAGTATAACCGCAAATGCTCCGCCTAATATTGCTAATGTCAAACCTAATTCCATATTTTCCTCCTCCTTATATTTTTTTTGAACCTATTTAGCAACTTCTTTAGTATTATGAAGTCAAAATATAACATAAATAATTCTTTATACCTTCTACATTCTGCCTTCTGCATTCTTGCCTATATAAACTCCACATACTTGCTCTCTAATTCAAAAGGTGTAAACGGTTTTCCTCCAGACTCGAAGAATTTACTGAAAAATTCCACAAACTGAAGACGCATGGAATGGACAAAGCCTCCTAAGAAACTGATTCCTAAGTTAAACAGATGCCCTCCGACAAAAATCATAGCTGCAAACAGCCATCCAAACCAGGGTATTCCGAGTGCGCTTTTGCAAAGAGTGTTCACCACCATTGCAATGACACTCGTAGCCAGTCCCAATGCCAAGAGGCGCGTATAAGAGAGGATGTCAGCCAGATAGCGAGAGATATCGTAGAGCCTGTACAGTCCGCCAAAAAACCTGGCTAAGGGATTCCGGCTGGGTGAGGCAAAGAAGACAATACCTGCTGCCCCAACAAGAGAAATAATCCCCCATAAAGATTGTTTGATGACACCATAAAGGACAAGGGAAGGAAGAAGAATCAGCCATCCTCCCTGGACAAAAATTGCCTGAAGGTAGTCTCTGTTCTTTATTTGCGAAATCATGCGAAGAAGAGTTCCAAACCAGACTTGGATAAAGCCCAGAGCAAGACATAGGATGAGAAATGAGAGCGGATCTTGTAGAGGGTCTAATACCATCAGCCTGCGGATAGGAAAGCCAAACCAACCACCAACCAAAGTTCCAAGAATTATAGTTGAAATTCCCAAAATGGAAAGAAGCTTCAGGAATTGAAGCAAGCCTCCCTTAGGTTTTGCTAGTTTGATGTAAAGGAGGCTAAATAACGTAACCAATAGTCCATAGCCTGCTTCACTGACAGTCAAGCCAACAAATAGAAAAAAGAAAGGAGCAAGTGCAATTGTAGGATCAAAGGAGCGGCGATGGGGAAGGCCGTAAAGTTTAGTTATGATTTCAAAAGGCTTTCCAGCCTTAGGATTTTCGAGGATCACAGGCGGGTCTTCATCAGGATGGGGAAGCCGAAAATAAATCTCTATGAATTCTGAATAAGGCAGAAGTTTGGATTTGAGTTTTTTAATGTCTGAGGAACAAATCCAGCCTTCAAGGTAGAAAACACGCTCTGTTTTTCCAAGCAATCGTGAGGATAACAGTTTTTCCCGCTCATTCAGGAGAACATCATAAATGAGCATCAATTTTTCTCTGTGGACAGATGATCGCTGCTCTTCTCCCTCTAAGACCTCAATTTTTTCCCTCATCTTCTCTATCTCTTTTCCTATCTTCTCTATTATGTGTTCCACCCTATCCTGCTCATTTGCCCTGTTTAATATTGGTTCTGTCAAATAGAGAGGATTAAAGTTCAATTCTTTCAGGACTTGTTCGAAAGATGTTTTATCACTCTTTAGGAATATAAGCAGAATGTAAACCTTTCTTTTTTTCCTCCATATGACTTGATGCCAAAGAGCCTTTTCATCAATTAGCTTTTGAAACTCTTCAAGCCTGGATAGCGGCAAAGACCCAAGGAGAATTTCAGTCGCTTCGGTTGGTTTTACAGATTTTACGGGCAAGTCTAAACCTTCAAGAGGTCTTAAAAACTCCTTTTCTTTTTCCAAAAACTTTATATGGGAAAGAACATCATTCTTATCGGCTTCGAGTTTTTCTATCATGTCCAACAGAGGCTTGTAGTCAAAGCCCAGTTCTTTCTCTCTTTCCTGGCGAGGAAGCTGCAGCTTTTGACCAAAGAGTTTTTTTACAAATCCTTTCTCTTCCCAGCGGGAAAGATAGTCAATTGCATGAGACAATCGGTGAAGGAGAAGATCAATATGTGAAACTTCAGGCAATGAATTTTTAAGGCCTAACTCCTCGAAGTTTGCACTTTCAATCTGAATAAAGCCCTCCTCTTGAAGTAAAGAAAGCAGTTCCATTTTCATTCCTGAATAGGCAAGAATTTGAACTTTCTGGACCTCAGCTAAAGCCATTGGTTAGAGCAAACCTCCCTTTAAAAACTCTCTCAATTTTTCTGTAATCTTTTCCACCGCTTCAGGCATCGTAGTTTTAGCTTTATGGCGAATAATGGCTATTTCCTCTTCAGACTTCTTCTTGATTTTTTCTGTTTCTTCTCTAGCTTTAAGGATTATAGCATTCTTCCTCTCTTCTGCTCTTTTTCTAGCCTCTGTTAAATATTTATCCTTCATTTTCTCGGCCTCGTCATAAGCATCCTGGATGATTTGGGCTGAAGTCTTTTCACGAGCATCTTGTATTATCCGCTTTGCCTTTTCCTCGGCTTCTTTAATATTTGTTAGGGCAATATGGGCTTCACTCCTTCTTGTGTCCTCTTTCATTTCAATAACCTTCCATTGATCATAAATTCAATACAATCTCTCACGTCTGACAATATCCTCCACTAAAAACCAAGGAAGAAAATTAAAGCATTTCTTCCTGCTTTTCTTATCTAATGAATGAAAAGAAGCTATTATATCCAATGCTAATTCCTTTTTAAAGAGAAAAAATGCTCGTTTCCCTTTGTGTGTTAAGGAAGGAATGTTGGATAAAGGTAGTAGGTCCTGAAATCCAGTTTTTTCTTCCTGGATTCTCTTTCTAATGCTTTCATAGGAGACCTGTAGTCGAAAAGGGAAGATGTAAAAAGCACAAAAGCATCAGCTTTGACTATATCATGTAGAAGCGAAAAATCTAATTCCTTCTCTAAATAAAGGACAAGGTTTGTCCCAGCAGAACGCAATGACTTGATGATATCCTGCAGCAGCACGGAATCTTCTTCTTCCTGAATGCTCTGATCAGAAATATGGATCCAGGCGCCATTTCTTCCCAGTTCCACAAGATAAGCTTCTAAGGATCCATGATGATAGTACACAAGCCAGCTTCCTCCTCTGCGGCAGTTATAAGCCAACTGATTAAGCAGAGAAAAGTCTCGTCCCCTTTCTTTGTTCGTGAGATGAATATAGATTCCACTTCTTCCTAAGTCCAGTAAGCCTGAAAAAGCAAGGGAATCATTTCCTTCTTCAAGCTCCAGAATCCCATGATGAAAATAGACCATTACGGCTGCGCCTTTCTTGCAGGCCTTATTGATAAACTCCAGCTCCTGAGCATTCCGTCTTACTTCATCTGAAGTATAAAAATCTGCACCAGCTTCTGTAATCCATTCAAGCTGGAAGCGGTCGAACTTTCCGGAATCGATCAGACGAAACCTGGATCCCTTCTTCCGGCAAAGTTTAACCGAATCCAAAAGCGAGTGAAACTCATACTGGTCATCACGGACAGTTACATCCTGGCCTTTTCTTGATAAAGAGAGAAGCTCAAAAACTTTCTCAGGGCCCTTATCGTCTGTTTCTTTCATGATTTCCTTTTCCACATTGCTATTAATTGCCCATGTCTGAATTCGTCACCCACGGACAAAAAAAATGAAGCATTAGAGTCTTTTTAATTTCTCGTCTTCACCCTTTCTTGTCTTGCTTCTTTGTCCTGCCAGCAAAGCGTTGTCTTGCCTGTTCGATAGGGCATTGTCTTACCATTTATTTTGTCTCGCATATCTCACTATTTTCTAAATAAATAGAATTGCATAAATTAGTTAGCAAGTAAAGTGCCTTGAAAAAAAAGACTTTATCTTTTATTATCAGGGTAGAATCTTTCAAAATGAAACAAAGCATTGTTCTTTTCTCAGGTGGTATAGATTCGACAACAGCCCTCTACTGGGCTCTCAATCGTAACGGAAAGGTTTACGCATTGACATTTGATTACGGTCAGCGGCACAAGGTGGAGATCCGGCTGGCACAAAAATTGACCAAGAAGCTAAAGCTATTCCATAAAATTATTCTTTTGGACTTAAAACAGATTGGCGGTTCATCCTTGACAGACAATAATCTTCCCATACCAGAATATGAACGAGTCGAAGAGATTGCCCCAGGTCCACATTCGACCTATGTCCCTTTTCGAAACGGTATTTTTCTGGCTCTGGCTGTCGCCTGGGCTGAAGCCAAAGGCATAAAGGAAATCGTCTGCGGTTTTAACGTTATCGATTCTCCATATTATCCTGACACGCAGAAACCATTTGTGGAAGCAATGGAAAAGGCTGTAAACCTGGGGACAAAAACCAAGCTCAGCAGAGAGAAATTCAAAATCCTTGCACCTTTTGTTAACATGAAAAAGTCCGAGATTATAAAGAAAGGGCTCTCTCTAAAGGCCGATTATTCTTATTCAATTTCATGCTACGCAGGCAAAGAAATTCCTTGCAAGAAATGTTCTTCTTGCCTTTTGCGCCAAAAAGCTTGGAAAGAAGTTGGCCTAAATGATCCCTTAATTCTGAGACTGAAAAAGGAAGGAAAAATATGAGCTGGATATTAAAAGTAAAGGACAGATTCCAAGCTGCCCATTTTTTAAAAGAGTATGAAGGGAAATGTGAGAAGATGCACGGACACACCTTTTTTGTAGAAGTTCAGATCCGAGTGTCTAAGCTGGATAATACCGGAATTGGAATCGATTTTGCGGAAATCAAGAAAAAACTTACTGAGATTTTGCCAGATCATAATCTTCTCAATGAGGTTTATGATTTTAACCCTTCGGCGGAAAACTTGTCCCGCCACTTTTATTATGAACTCAAAAAATATTTTCCTGTGAAAGAAGTTACAGTCTGGGAATCAGAGGATGCCTCAGCTACATATTCTGAAGATAACTGAAATTTTCTCTTCAATACAGGGAGAAGGACTCAGGCAAGGGGAGGCCTCAATCTTTATCCGCCTCTCAGGATGCAACTTGAAGTGTGGCTTTTGTGACACTAAATATGCCTGGGAAGGCGGCAAGGAGATGTCTACAACTAACGTCGTTGAAAAAGTAAAAAAACTACGGAAGCAACTCCCTACTGAATGGGTTTGCTTGACAGGAGGTGAGCCTCTTTTACAAGATGTAAAGCCTCTTGTAAGAACCTTGAAGGAAGAAAACTTCAAAGTTCAGGTTGAAACTAACGCCACAATATACCGCCCTCTATCTGTAGATTGGTATACAGTTTCTCCCAAACCAGAAAATTATTTCTATCAGCCAGTATACAGGAAAAGAGCAAAAGAGGTGAAAGTTGTCGTGACAAAAGGGTTGGAATTTGGCGTAGTTCAGATTTTAAGGCAAGAATTTCCGGATAAAATTCCCATCCTTCTCCAACCACAATCCAACATGAAATGGAGCATGAATCTGGGAATAAAACTTTTAAGACAGGCATTACAAGCTGATTTAAAAAACATAAGATTATCGATTCAACTCCATAAAATTTATGGACTACGTTAAGCGATTCAACTCCCTCGAACTAGAATTTGGTTTTGGAGTTTTCATCTTATTTTTTCTTGGCTTAAAAAGACCATTTGACACAAGACATTTCATTTTAATCCTAACTTTCTCGATTTTTCTCCTTCTCGCATTTGTCTGGATAATGGGGAATTATAGATATTGCCGTTTTAATAATATATACCTAAAGAGTATATGTCATATATGGTGAAAATGAAAAAAAAGGAATAATCAAAATTATTTAGTACCTCCGCCATAACTCGCCCCATTCTGTTTTTAAGAAACCTTTTATTCTTTTTCGTCCGACTGTAGGGTACCAGAGACAATCATGATACACATTGCTGGCAAAGGGAGCCCATATAATAAGGGGTGTATGAAGCAGAAATTTTTCAAAAGGCCTAAGAAAACCTGTCCGGATCATTTGGTCTCCCCAGATCACAATACTCTTTTTCGATTTAAACTGAAAATTTATTTCAGAAATATCTTCACCAACTACTTCGATTTTATCAGGATCGCCTGTTCCCAGGCCCATTTCATGACACATCCGGATATAGGGAATATCCAGAGGTTCAAATCCCATGATTTTTGCAGAGATTGAATCGATAGCAACAGAGTCTGCTCCAGCTAAAATCACATTCTTGATTTTTGGGTCCATGGTCCTCGGCCCTGCTCCATCTCCACAAACCGTTCCGTCCATCACACAAAATATGCCCGGATGAAGCTCTTTTTGCATAATAAGTAAATCTACTAATACTTCGTGGATATATTTATGCGCATAGTGCCTTACTTCTTTTAATAATCCTCCGAATGCATTCTTGATAGCTCCAGTAGTGACGGAATGGCCATGGGTTTTTACTGTTGGAAGATGAATGATGTTTTTTCCTACAAACATCTTCGGTATTTCAATACCTTCAGGAAAAATCTGATGTAACTTCAATAATTTACTCTTAAATTCATATTTTATCCATTCCACATCAGGCAGAGGAATATACTGTAAATTGTAGTTTTGCAAAATTGCAACCCACCTGTTATTTTTTGCCCCTTTTACTGGTTCTGTTACAACTGTTTTGTTCTCCACTGCTATTAAGCTTTCCTCTCTATATCCATCTTTTAAAAGAGTCCTGATGGCCCCCTCTAATTGCCACGGTTGACTGGAGCAGGAAGGAAAATACTTGGTCCATGATAAATTCAATTTCAGTAAAGTGTCAAAATCTTTAGAAATGAAACTCTCGTAATCAGCTAAATGCATCAATTTTTTATAGTCTTCGAGTATTGTCTGAGGCGAAGTCCTTAAAACTGCTACTTTTGGTTTGCCCACGTATTCACCATCGAACATAAAGAATGAAAAGCGCAGAGACAATCCATAGAAAAATGTCAAAAAGTAGAGGGCGATCTTTGATAATCAAAGCTTCAGGGCTGCCGCCTTTATATCTTTGATGGACAAGATAGAGATAGCGAAATATCCCGTAAAGGACAAAGGGAACCGTGTAGACCAGTCTGGTTGTTCCAAACTTGGTCACAGTTTCTTCAGAAATCGTGTAAAGACAGTAGGCAACGACAGTTGAGGCAGTCACCACCGCAATCATCTGATCGAGAAGATAGGGGCTATATTCTTTGAGAATGGGACGATGATTCGTGGCGCTTTTTTCTAAAAGAATAAGCTCATGCCGCCTTTTACTAAAAGCCAGAAAGAGAGCGAGAAGAGTTGTACAGATAAGGAGCCAAGGAGAAATATAAACTTCGATGGCCAGTCCCCCGGCTATTACCCGGATAAGGAAGCCAGCAGCAATAATAAACACATCAAGGATGACAACATGTTTTAGGCGGAAAGAATAGGCTACCTGAAGGAAAAAATAAACGAGAGAAATCAGGAAGAAATTTATGTTTACAGTGACAGCTAGGATGAGGGCCAGAGAACAAAATATAATGAATGATAATACTGCAGTAGATTTTTTTAACCTGCCTGAAGCTAAAGGCCTTTTTGACTTAATAGGGTGGAGTTTATCCTCTTCCAAATCTCTAAGGTCATTTAGAATATAAAGAGAGCCAGAAAGAAAACAAAAAGCTACAAAAGCAACAAATGTTTTTAAGATCAGGGGGAAGTTGAGAATATTTTGTGAAAAAATTATCGCTGCAAAAATAAAAAAGTTTTTAATCCAATGTTGTGGTCGTATAGATTTTAAAATTTCTGTCAAAATCATTTTGATTTTATCACATATATATCTTTTTTTGAGTAATGAATCAAATAATATTGTCTTAAAGATTAGAATTAATAATCAAATTCCCTAATGAGAATCAATATTGAATCCCAGATTCTTAAGCAATCTTTCTTTTATCAAACAACCTGTACCCTGACCTTGTCAAATAAACGCCTATAAGAATAACCAAGGCTCCCCCTGCTTGTAAAAGAGTAATCCTCTCAGAAATAAATATGTAGGCAAATATTATGGTTAAAATAGGCATAATATTCCCGTAAATGGCTGTTTTGCTGTTGCCCACTCTTTTTACAGATGAATACCAGATAACATAGCATATAGCCAGCGCAAAAAGGCCTGAATACAAAAGACTGGCCCAAGCATTGAAAGACACCTTACTGAAGTTGATGCTGATAATATCTTTGACACAAAAAGGGAGATAAAATACTGTACCAATGGCCATGGTTAAGGATGCCAATTTGAGAGGAGAGATTCTCTCAAGTAGCGGCTTTGACAGAACCGTATAAATAGCCCAAAAAATGTTCCCCAAAAAAATCAACAAGTCTCCTCTCAAGCGATACCATGAAAAATCAAAATGGCCGAATTCTTTAGTGATGACAAAATAAAAGCCAACAAAAGAAAACATGATCCCAAACCATGCTGCCCAATGAATTTTTTCATGTTTAAGAAAAAAGCTTAATAAAGCGATGAATATTGGAGTCATGGCCATGATGATAGATGCGTTAGATGCAGTTGTCAGATTAAGCCCATGAATAAAAAACATCTGGTATATAGTGTTTCCGATTATTCCAAGGAATACAATCTTCCAGAAATCTGCTCTAGACATAAAAAGTCCTTCCCTGCTGATAAAAAGAATAATAACAATAATTATTGAGGCAAAGAACATTCGAATTCCGTTAAATGCCAGAGGAGATAATTCACGAAGTGCTATTTTGACAAAAGAAAAATTGATGGCCCAGAACAACACAGCCAAAAGCATAAAAAGGTCTGTGTTCCCAAACTTCTTGTATTCTTCCATTCTTTTTTAGACGAAGAGTATATCGAATAATCGGAAAAGTTCAAATAACAAATTACTCCACAAAATCCAAAACAAATTGGTTTAAGGTTTAAAGTCTAAGGTTTAAAGTATTTTATTTTTACTTTAGTTTTCATTAAACATTCAATCTTAAACCCTTTTCTATTCTTGCCTTAAACATTAAACCTTTAACCTTAAACCCGTTTTTACTCTTGCCTTAAACATTAAACATTCAACCTTAAACCTATATAGGTTTCAGTCATTGGGATTTTAATGCTTATTTGGTATTTGGAAATTGGAATATGGAATCTTATTAATTCTGAGCGTCCAAGATCTACATTGAACCTTTCTTTGTTTTTGGATAATGAGCTTCTACAATTGATTTCATCCCGCCTCTAGGATTGAACTCTCCAGTGACTGAAGTACTGACTGGTCGACAGGCCTTAACTATATCTTCCAAAATGCGGTTGACAGCATTCTCATAGAATATGCCCAGATTCCTGTAGGCTAATATATACATTTTTAACGATTTAAGCTCTAGACATTGTTCTTTTGGTATATAACGGATGACTATGTTTCCAAAATCAGGAAGCCCGGTTATGGGACAGATTGAAGTGAATTCAGGGATTTCAATCTTAATTTCATAATCAGGGAACTGATTAGGAAATGTGTCGATCGGGGGAAGCTTTTCCTTTAAACCTGATTTTTCCTCTTTTTCTGTGTAGCGGGACATTTCCCTTGTGGTGTCTTTGTTTTTTTTCATCTTTTAGAAGTATATAACAACCTCCTCTTAAATCCAAATGCCAAAATCCAAATTACAATTTCCAAATACCAAATAAGCATTAAAATCCCAATGACTGAAACCTATATAGGTTTAAGGTTGAATGTTTAATGTTTAAGGCAAGAGTAAAAACGGGTTTAAGGTTAAAGGTTTAATGTTTA
>DAOVDU010000116.1 GCA_030669305.1 Candidatus Aminicenantota bacterium | reverse complement strand
TAGAAATATCGATTTCATTTCCGATTTGCTGATCTATTAATAGAGCTTCTTTTAAATAATCTAGTGATTTAGCGTAATTACCAATATCCTTGTAAATAATACCCATGTTATTCAAACAAACAGATTCATCCTTTTTATTATTTAGCCCTCTGATTATTGATAAAGCCTCTTCATAGAAATATAAAGCTTTTGAATAGTTGTTTAATTTTCTATGAAAAATGCCAATATGAATCAAACATTTGCCTTCTTCTCTTTTATGGTTGAAACTCTGCGCAATCTTCAATGCCTCCTCATTCAAGGATTTGAATTTTTGAAGGTTGTTAGAATTCCAGTATGTGATACTAAACTGGCGGAGGCACTTGACTTCGTGTTCTTTACTCCCAATTTTCCTGGCTAAGTCAACGGCCTTTTGAAAGCTTTTAATGGATTCTTGATACTGGCCAGAGGAGCGATATTTTTTTCCTTCTGAATAGAAAACGTAAATTCTGAGAGCATTCTGGCTTTCTTCCTGCTCATTTTTTAAATTTAGCTTTTGAGCAAGCGAAAGCGCATTTTTATAAAACTCTGAAGATTCTTTGAGCCTTCCAATGTTCCAGTACATGAGTCCAAGTTTGAGGAGAGTGCTGCATTCTTTTTCTTTATCCGGAATTTTTTTGGCAATGTTTAAGGATTTTTCGAACAGTTTGATTGCGTTTTGGAATTCGCCGTTTAATCGAAAATTTTTACCCTCTTTGGAATACTGGGAATACTGATTCTCAAGGGCCATAAAAGATTTATCCGGAGGTTTTTTCTGTAGAGGATAGAGTTCAGGAATAAGAAAAGAAGAAATAAGAAAAAGAGCAAAAATTAACTTTTTAGTCGTTTTCTCTTTATGTTTTTTTATCATTATAGAGAAATTCTCCCGGCAAAGGACAGAAAGAATTCTGCCAGGGTTCTGAGGGAAAATCAATCGCCTTTTGGGATGAATCAGGGGGTGATTTATTTTATTTCTTCTCACCCTTTAGGGTGATGTAGGAAATACAGAAATTTATTGTTTTTATAATGTAAGTAGATATATGAGAGTGAAAATAGAATAGTAAATTATTATGTAGATATCTTTCTAGGAGGCTCTTTTTCTTGATTCAGTCTTTCAGAGTTTTGTCTTAATTAAGTGGATATGAACTATTTAATCGTCCTCACAAACTCTATCAATGCTTAGACCACCAGTAATCATAATCTTCTTGGCATTCTTGTTGACATCGGGGGAAATAACGTACTTCCCTGTGTCATAGATCGGGATGAAGGATATGATTGAAGTGATGAACAGGATTGGTTTTATGATGATATTCTTAAAGTGGTACTTTTGGATCGGCCTTTCTGCAGCAAATAGGCCTGGAGCAGAGAGTGAGAGGATGGCTAAACATGTTACGACTGCGATAGCTTTGGTAAGTGCTTTCTTGTGCATGGTTCTACCTCCTTTGCAAATTTAGGTGCGCCTTGCACAAGGAATGATAGAAATAGACAGGTGAGAATAAATTAGAGTAATTAGAAAGCTATCTCTTTCATCTCATCCAAGACGTCACTAAGAATCTAAGTTATTGATAATAAAATGTCAAGTTTTTTTTTAAAAAAAATCTTTTGCTAACTTATTCATAAAAAATAGTTTACAAAAAAGACACATTATTTAGTGGTATGGATCCAATATACCCTAATATATTGATTAATATTAAAAAAAAAAAATTTAAAAAAAAAGGAAGTTTTAACGGATTATCGCTTGTATTTTGCAGCAATTGAAGCGAGTTCCTCTTCTGCTTCTTTGGGAGGGGATGTGAGGAGGCTTATAAAAACCGTGAGAAAAAAGGAGATAAAAAAAGCCGGCACAAGCTCATAGATAATGTTTTTAAGGAAAGCCACCTGGTTCCAGATAATCGTCACTGCTGTTCCAGAGACAAGCCCGGAAATCACCCCGGGCTTTGTCGCTTTTTTCCAGAAAAGTGAGAGAAGAAGCGGTGGGCCGAATGATGCCCCGAGACCGCCCCAGGCAAAAAGCACAAGCCAGAAAACATACTCTTTAGCTAGAGCCCCAAAGATGAGCGCTGCAGCAACCAGGATTAAAACTACGATGCGGCTGAGAAAAACAAGCCTTTTCTGGCTCAGGGATTTCCGTTTGGCTATTATCTTCTGGTATATGTCATGGACAACTCCGGAAGATGCCACAAGGAGCTGGGAGTCGGCAGTGGACATGATGGCTGCGAGGATAGATGCTGTTATGATGCCAAGGAGCAGGGGATGGAGATGGGATCTGGCAAGGAAAGGGAACAAGTTCTCCGGGTCTGCGCCGGGGAGAGCTTCAGGCGTCAGGTAATAGGCTCTTCCTACAAGTCCGATAAAAACAGCTCCCCATGCCATCAAGGTATTCCAGACGGTCCCGATCACACAGGATTTTCTCAAAGCTTTCGGGTCTGCGACAGACATGTAGCGCACAAGGATGTGGGGATTCCCGGGGGAGCCGAGCCCTATGCCGAGGAATCCGATTATTCCACCTGCAGCGTAGGAGAAAGGGTTGAGGAATTTGGGGTTGAAATTCTGTAGTATGCTTAATATTTCCCCCCAGCCTCCAGCATGAGCAATAGCTACCACAGGAAGAATGAGAAGGGCCGTGATCATGAAAAAAGCCTGGATCACATCCGTGAGAGAGACAGCCAGAAATCCCCCGAGTACTGTGTATATGAGAACAAAGGCGGCTGTCAGCAAGATGCCGCTTGTGTTGTTTACTCCGAAACTTGTGGAGAAGGCTTTCCCTCCTGCTTCGAATTGAGCGGCCACATAAGAGACCATGAATATTAGTATGATTGTGACAGAAACGGTCCTTAAGATATTGGATTTGTCCTTAAACCTGGATTCGAAAAAATCCGGGAGTGTAAGGTTGTCCATCATGGACGTGTAACGCCTCAGCCTTTTGCCGACAAAGATAAACAGAAAGACTTCGGCAGTGATGTATCCTGTGACTGCCCAGACTGCCGGGGCACCGATGGTAAAAGCCATGCCGGTTACGCCGACCAGGAGCCAGGCCGATCTTCCGGAGACCACAGCGCTCAGCGCTACCACAAACTGCTTCAGTTTTCTGCCTGCAAGGAAAAATTCAGAAAGGCCTGAGGAGGAGAACTTTGCCGAGAGGATGCCTATGGCTACGATGATGAGCAGGTAGAGAAAAAATGACAGGACCGCTAAGGGGTCAGCCTGGACAGCAATCTGGCCAGTTGTTTCCATTCCTGCTATTCCCCCTCTTCTTTAAAGAAAACATAGAGGGCGAGGGAGAGGAGGATTATGGTTGCAGGAAGGATGAAGAGGCCAAAAATTTCAGCAATATTCATTATGATCCGATAACGCCGTTTGGTCCGTTAAAAAAATAATTTATTTCCAATTCTGCTGTGGGAGGGGCGTCAGAACCGTGGACAGCATTCCGTTCTATGGAAAGGCCGAAGAAGTGCCGCAGAGTTCCCGGTTCTGCCATGGCAGGATCTGTGACTCCCATCACCTTGCGCCAGTGCGCGATGGCGTTCTCTCTTTCCAGAACCATGATGATGATTTCTCCAGAAGACATGAAGTCGGTTAAACTTTCGTAAAAATGCTTTTCTTTATGGACGATATAAAAGCCTTGTGCCTCTTTTTTGGTGAGATGAAGCATCTTTAAGCCCGAGATTTTAAAACCTTCATCTTCGATTCTCTGGATGATTTTGCCGATCGCTTTTTTCTTTATGGCATCGGGCTTGATAATAGCTAAAGTTTTTTCAGCCATGATATCTCCTTTGTCTTTACTGTCTTGCATCTTTGTCTTGCCCTTTAGTTTGTCTTGCCAGCAAAGCGTTGTCTTGCCTGCCTAATAGGGCATTGTCTTACCAGTTCATTCTATATAATCTTCCCTTTCTTCTTTGCGTTAGCTTCCAGGGCGCTCCCTATTGCTGCTCCTAAGCCTGTACCTATCGCTAATCCAGCGCCATAATTATCTATGGCAGCACCAACACCTGCTCCTATTGCCGGACCTACAGCCATGCCAATTCCCTTATAAGTGCCTTGCGTAACCAGTTTGTGTTTTTTTTTGAGATGCCCAATGATTCTTTTAATTGAATTATTATAGTCTCTATGCATTTCTTTGGAAGATTGGTTTAAACCGCCT
>DAOVDU010000044.1 GCA_030669305.1 Candidatus Aminicenantota bacterium | reverse complement strand
AGCATAATAGCAGAGAAATTTCAGACTATGATAAAACTTGGCGAGCTTAATAGCCGCATGAAGGACTTCTATGATATTTGGCTTCTTTCGAAGCAATTCGATTTCAATGGTCATGTTCTGGCTGAAGCGATCACGAAGACTTTTAAAATTAGGAAGACGGAAATACCTGCTCAGCCCTCAGTCTTCAAGAAATCATTTTCTGAAGATCAAACAAGAGAGACACAGTGGAGAGCTTTCTTGAGAAAGACCGTCTTGGCTAGTACGCCTCATTCCTTCTATGAAGTTATGACAGAAATAAAGTCATTTCTTGTCCCTGTGTCATCGACAATCGTCGCCCAGAAATCTTTTCTAAAGAAATGGAAGACCCCAGGACCTTGGAAATGATAGGATTATTAAATATAATGAAAAAGACATTGTGATAGGGGATTTGATCTATGAAGCTTTATCTTATTCAACACGGATTAGCCCTCGCAAAAGAGGAAGACCCGGAAAGGCCATTGAGCACCCATGGAAAAGCCCAAACTCAAAGGACCGCAGAATACATGAAGTCCAGAAGTATCAAGGTTGAAACCATTTGGCACAGCACAAAATTACGAGCAGTTCAGACAGCAGAAATTATAGCTGAGGCCCTAGCCTGTGGAAAGATACAAGCAAGAGACGATATGAATCCACTCGACGCGGTGGAAAAACTTCCTGGGGAGATATTAGCCTCCAACAAGGACATCATGATAATAGGACACTTGCCTTTCCTGCAAAAACTGGCCGATCGCCTGCTCATCGGTTCGGAAGAAAGTGGGATTATTGCATTTAAAAATTCAGGAGTGGTATCTCTGGATTATGACGAAAAGTGGAAAATCGATTGGTTGGTATCACCGGAGCACATGTAAAAGAAAGTCGATCTTTTAGCACTTAGCTGGTCTCAAATCGCCTCAATTAATCTGGAGTCCTGCCAGCCGCTTCTTGGCATCCTCAACTTCAGGCATCCCAGGATCAGCGTCTTTCCAGAGGTCGAGGAACTTCTCGTAATGCTCTATGGCTTTTTCTTTCCAGCCTTTATCTTCGTATAATTTGGCTAACCTGTAATAATACTTTGGGTGAATGAGGCGTCGGTCCTTACTGTTGGGATCGAACGTAATAATCCGCTTGTATTCGGCAATGGCTTTTTCTACATCTCCCTTCTGTAGAGAAGCTCGGACTATCACATCCTTAGGAAAAGGCGCATTATAGGGAACCATCAAGTCAATGTGCATACTTGGAATACCCGGAAGCACCGCTTTTTCAAAAACAGCGACGGCCTCCTCAGTTGCCCCTTCGGCTAGTAATACTTCTGCAGAAAGTAAATCGTAAAGGAATTTCATTGTTTCTCTTTGAACTGAAATCATTTCTGGGAGAAAGGAATTTATCTCACTCAGTCTGGACCTTGCGGCATTGATTTGTCCTTGCTTCAAATCAACCAAACCTAGATAAAAGCTGTAGTATGCTGCAAAAAAAGATTTGTATTGTGGCATGTATTCCATAAAAAGATCGAGAGCACTTTTCAGGTTTTTTTGACCAAGTTCAAATTCTCCTCGCTCATGGGAAATCCATCCTCTCGTCCAGTCAACTGTGGCCTTTCGGAATTGATTTCTCACCGATTCTGCCAGATCTTCTGCGTTGCGGAGCTCCTCGAATGCCTGTTTCAATCTCCCTAAAAAGTGGTAATAGAAACCTTTCCAGATATATCCTTCAGCTTTAATGCCTGCAGATGGCGCTCTGGCAATGTATTGATCGATCCACTTCAGCGCTTCAGCGTAATCTTCTCTTAACGCATAGATGTAGGCAATTTTCATATCGGCACCAAAGTCGGGTTTGATTTCTAATGCCTCCTTGTATTTTGCTATTGACTCATCAAGGTTTCCCATTTGGTAATAGAGTTCAGCCAAGGAATCGATCGGGTTGGCATCCCCAGGAGATACTGATGCATAACGCTTTAAGTATTCGATGGCCTTCTCAAAATTTCCCAATTCAATGTAGAGGTAGGCAAGTTGATTTATGACATATCCATAGTCGGGATCGAGTTCCAATGTCTTATTGTATTCTTCGATTGCCTTTTGCTGATTTCTGCGTTGGTAATAAAAGCCCAGATCATAGTGAACTTTCTTCTCATCGGGATATTTCTCTGCAATCTGTTTTAGAATGCGAAATCTTTTCTCTGGATCCTTTTCCACTCTCCTTGCATAATAAGCTTCTATATAAAGCCTTTCTTTTTCTGTTGCCTTTTCTGAATAGATTTTAGCTTTCTCATAAGCTTTATCTCTCGCTTCTGTATTCCCTAATTCTCCGTTTGCCCAGGCCAGATAAAGATGGGCTACAGCAAAGGTTGGATCCAGTTCCACTGCCTTCTCTAGAAATTTCCGAGCCTCATCAAAATACCATTTTTCATAATCTGCCCTTCCTCTTAAGAAATAGTTATAAGCCTCCATTGAAGTTGTAGTAACATCAGCTATTCGAACCTGAGATGTACTGATTTTGCGCTCGGGTATTCCTATACCTCGAGAGATCTCCTGACTCAATTCATCAATTTGTCTCTCTAAAATGCTGGCTTCTCCTTTGCCTTTTGAGCTGGCACTCTTTAGAGAGCTCTTGGTCTCTACATCCAAAACTTTCACATCTGTAGCAAATATTTCGCCAGCTTTAATGAAACTGCCCAGGACAATTGCATCTATGCCATCCAAGCGGCACAGCTCAAAACCCAAATCTCTGTCAATGATCTCCACATCCTCTTTTCCCATTTGCTTGAGCAGATCATGCATCCGCTCCCACGTGATCACATGAAGATATCCCGACTGCTCGAGGCTGGTAATTAAAAGATTGGGAATGGCATCCTGTAAATAGTCATAGACTTTGTTCCCTGTCTGGTTTTTAAAGCTGATTACAGCAATGGAGCGCTTCTCCGAAGGAGGTATAATTACTTCCTTATTCAAAACAAAGTGCCAAAGGATTAACCCTGTAATTACTATAGCTAGAAAAATTAAGGCTGGCACAAAAAGTCTCTTCACACCGAAGGTTACTGTTATCTCTCTTGAGGTAAGAGGCTTTCTTTTGGGAATAACCTTTTCTGTAGTGGGAATTCCTTTTTCTATATTTTCCAGTTCAGAGCGCAGTTCACCAGCGCTCTGGTATCTTTTCTCTTTATCCTTTTCCAGACATCTCAAAATTACACGGTTGAGATCTTCTGGGATCTGAGCATTGAGTTCCTTTGGAGCCTTAGGTATCTCACTCTTGTGTTTTACACCTATAGAGAATGGGGTGTCTCCTTCGAAGGGAACGCGACCTGTGACCATCTCATACAGGATGACTCCCAGAGAATAGATATCAGAACGCTGGTCTGCCTCTTTCCCCTCCACCTGTTCAGGAGACATGTACTCAGGCGTGCCTATCATTACCCCAGAACCAGTGATTCCTTTTGCCCTAAGGGAACGGGCTATCCCAAAATCCATAATCCTTGCATTTCCTTCTTTATCAATCATAATGTTTTGAGGCTTTAGATCGCGATGAACGACTCCCCATCTGTGTGCTTCAGTCAATCCCTCACATACCTGCTTGGCTATGAAGATGGCTGTTCCTATAGTCAGTTGCCTTGATCTTCGTATGAAACTCTTCAGATCCTCTCCAGACACATATTCCATTGTGATGTAATACGAGCCTTCCTCTTTATTCAGGTCATACATCCGGCAGACATTTCTATGGCTGATCTTTCGAGCGAATTTCAGCTCGTTCCTGAAACGTTCAATCGTCCTTTTATCTGCGGCGATTTCAGGCTTAATAAGTTTTAGCGCAACCTTTTCCTTTATCTCTGTATCTAGAGCCTTGTAGACTTTTCCCATGCCTCCTTTGCCCAGCTCTTCGATAATCTGGTATCTTCCGGCAAATGTAGAGCCTGTTGTCAGTTCTTCTCTGGGTTTTTCAATAGTCTCTGTAGGTGCAGAGATATCTTCAGAAGGGCCTAACTGTGTTCCACACTCTTTGCAAAACTTGGAATCAGAGGGATTGCAAAAATCACATTTGGGGCACTTCATAGCTTATCCTCCCCTTCGAGTAATCGGCAAAAGAATATCAGTTAGCAAGAAAAAAATCAAGGCAAATCAGTCTTTATAAAGGAGGCAGTCTAGACTTAAAATAGGAGATTGCTCTATTTTAAAACTAAAAATAGAACCGTCCCCAATATTTTAGGCTTGAACCTTAACCTCATATTCTTCGCGAATAAATGACGGTTCTTCTAATAAGTTCAGGAATTTGACCAGCTGTTCTTGATAGAAGCGGTTCTCCTCATTGGCAATGGCATCTTCTTTACTCTCCCACAAAGATAAAACAGCACATTTTCCAGTTTTGTTATCGACCAGGAGATAGGTTCTACAATAGCCTTTCTGTGATTTGGCTGCAGGAACCACACTCTTCCTATAGAGCTTTACACTTTCATCTATCCTGTCCATCTTGAGTTGAAACTTAGTTATACGTGCAAACATATTAGTACCCTCCTTATTACAAATCTTTATAGTAATTCAATAACTCTTCGTATTCCCCCTTAAGTTTCTTTAAAATCTTCTTGAATCGGACATCGTCTCGCAGGTTATCATATAAAGGACTATTTTTAAGTCGCAGATAGTGAAATCTCTCGCCTTTTTTCATGCTTTCATCGATGATACGAACAGCCTCATCCTGGTTCTTCTTAAAAGATTTTCAGCAACGGTATTCATCCCACTTATTTACAATTTTCAGTCATTTATATTTATTTGCTTTTTTTTAATTTCCTTAATTCCTTTTGTAATTTTTTTATCTCTCTTTCTTTTTGCTCTAGTAGTCCCACTCTTCTTTTCTTTTCTATCTTCCTCTTTTCTATTTCTAGGACTCTTCTCTTAAGACTCTTCTCGTCGAAATGCAATAAATATGAAATAGATACCTTTAATGCTTTCGCTATTCTCTCTAAAGTATATAAACCAGGATTTCCAATCTTGCCAGATTCAATATTGCTTATGTGCGATCGGCAAATGCCAGCAACTTTCTCAATATCACCTTGGTTTAAACCCCTTTCCAACCTGAGCAATTTAATTCTTTTTCCTATGAGTGAAGCCTTTCTCATTATTTCCTCCCTCATGGAAAATCAAGGGCCACGTTATCGATTTCAGAAAATCGGTACATGTCCCTGATTTCATCGATTATCTGAGCAGCATTTAGGACATTTTATCATCAGTTTAGTCCGTTATTGTTTGTTCAGCATTAGGATAATAATATGTTGGCAAAGTGTCAATTGGAAAAACCGCTGCATGCAGGGCAAGCAAGACAAGGAGGAAAGTCATTGCTTTTATCGAAGATCATAAAGTTATAGACAATATCATCGACCACCTCAAACTCAGATTCCAAGCCGAACGCCCTCCTCCACCTCAAGTTGTCCAACAAGAACTCTTGATGGCGGCCGAAGAGAGCGAAGAGTACAAGCAATTGACCTTGCCGTCTTGTGTGTGATATGTCTATTTTAGGACGTCATCCGGTGGAAATCGCGGAAAATTGCGAGGGATTTGTGGCGAGCACAAAAAAGAAAAGCTGATTTGACTCCTCCCCTATTCCTTGATACTCTTCCGCCTGACCAAGATAAGGAGAAAACAATGAGCACAATAGCCATAATCGGTTCTGGCATGGGCGGCCTGGTTGCCGGCAATCTTCTGGCAAAAAAAGGCCACAAAGTCACCATTTTCGAATCCCACATCACACCCGGCGGATACACCTCTGGATTCTGGAACAAGGGCTTTTACTTCGAAAGCGGCACCCTTTCTTTCGAGTCCTCGGATATGGTATTCGAGGTAATGAAAGATATCGGTGTCTACGACAAAATTCCTTTCACCCGACAGTATGGACGGTGGATATTCAACAACATGGATTACGAAACCCATTCCTCCGACGATCTCAAAAAAGCACTCTTCGAGGCATTCCCTTCAGAAAAAGAAAACCTGGAAAGATACTTTAATGAGGTCGACAACATGACCCAAGCCCTCCTTTCCATGCGCAAACCCAGCAACGTGTTTCAAGCTCTATCCTTTCCGCTGAAACTGGCAAAGATCATCAAAATATTCAAAAAATACCAGAACACAACCGCGCCAAAATTCACGGCTATGTACTTTGATAAGGACTCCCCCCTCTATCGGTTACTCAAAGATATAGGATACCCTGATATGAGCGCCGCTATCATCGGTATGGCCATATGGTCATTCTTTGACGACTACTGGACCGTTAAAACAGGCATGCAGTCCTGGGCAGACGTTCTTGTCGACAACTTCAAAAGCCTGGGAGGGGAGCTTAGGCTAAAATCCAAAGTAGATCAAATCATCACAAAAGACGGCACGGCTGTCGGTGTCAGAAGCCAGAGCGAGGACTTCCAAGCCGACTATGTGATCTCCGCCTCTGACTACAAAAAGACATTCCTCAATCTCATAGATGATAAAACGCTCATTCCTCAGGATATGCAGGGGAAGATCGAAAAAGCGGCTGTGTCCGAGGGCTTTTTCACGGTCTATCTTGGATTGAACCTCCCTCAGGAAAAAATGAGGGAATATTTGAAGATACCGCATGTGTATTACGCTGAAGATAATCCAGAACTGGATATTTATAACACCGATGATGAAAGCTATTTTGATAAGTCCTGGACAATGATTTATTCGCCTTCACTCATGAATGCAGAGCTTGCTCCAGAGGGCAAATCCTCCCTGATGATCCAAGCCATGACACCCCACCGGTGGATGAACAACTGGGGAGGTGGGGACCGGGAGACCTACAGGAATTTGAAAGAAAAAGCCAAAAATGCCCTGATTGAAAAAACGGCTGTTCTTATCCCCAATATAAGAGACCACATCGAGTATGAGGATGCGGCAACCCCGCTGACCTACGAGCGCTACACACACAACACCGACGGGGCAACATCTGCCTGGAGTTGGAACCCGAACAAGAAATTCTATGACAAGGGTATGATGACCCATATCAAAACACCGGTTAAAAATCTGTACATCGGCTCATGCTGGGCCATCCAGATCGGGGGCGTGCCTGGTGCCATCGGCGCTGCCCAGGCGTGTGCTAAAGCCATTTGACACTTCCCCCTATTCTTTGATATCCTTTTGCCGACTAAACATGGGAAAATAAGGGGACAGCGATGTCAATTAAATGTCCAAAGTGTCATCATGAGAATCCTGATGATACTCTTTTCTGTGGAAAATGTGGCACTCAGCTTCCGGCTCCAGAGAAGATCGAAGTCACCGAAACCATGGAGGCACCAAAAGAGGAACTGACTACAGGCTCCACTTTTGCAGGCAGATACCAGATCATTGAGGAACTGGGTAAAGGTGGGATGGGAAGGGTCTATAAAGTCCTAGATAAAGAGGTTAATGCCAAGGTAGCCCTTAAGCTCATCAAACCCGAAATCGCTTCAGATAAAAAAACTATCGAACGGTTCCGAAACGAACTGAAGGTAGCCCGTGATATCGCTCACAAGAATGTCTGCCGGATGTACGATTTGGGAAAAGAAGAGGGAGCTTATTATATCACCATGGAGTATGTGTCGGGAGAGGATCTGAAGAGTTTTATACGAAGATCAGGAATCATATCTGTCGGAAAAGCTATCTCGATTGCCAATCAGGTCTGTGAAGGTTTATCCGAAGCACACAGGTTAGGAGTCGTTCACCGGGATCTCAAGCCTCAGAACATCATGATAGACAATGAGGGGAATGCCCGGATCATGGATTTCGGGATAGCCCGCTCTTTAAGGGCAAAAGGAATCACAGGATCAGGCGTTATGATCGGCACTCCAGAGTACATGTCACCCGAACAGGTCGATGGGAAGGAGGCAGACCAGAGGGCAGATATTTATTCTCTTGGTGTTATCCTGTATGAGATGGTCACAGGCCAAGTTCCCTTTGAAGGGGACACTCCATTCTCCATTGGCGTTAAACAAAAGAGCGAGATTCCTCGTGCTCCCAAGGAAATCAACGATCAGATTCCAGAGGACTTGAACCGGGTGATCCTCATATGCATGGAGAAGGATAAGGAGAAGAGGTATCAGAGCGTAGGAGAGCTACATTCTGAATTGATGAGTCTGGAGAAAGGCATCCCCACCACTGAAAGGATTGTTCCTGAGAGAAAGCCCCTGACTTCAAGGGAGATAACAGTTCAATTTAGCTTAAAAAAGCTATTCATCCCGGCCTTAATAGGTATGGTTATCGTTATAGCCGCAATCGTTATCTGGCAGCTTCTTCCGCAAAAAGAAACTATATCTGTCCCCTCAGGTAAACCTTTACTGGCTGTCATGTATTTTGAGAACAATACTGGAGATGAGAGTCTGGATCATTGGAGAAAAATGATTCCTGGTTTGGTCATCGCTGATCTTACACAGTCGAAATATATCGAGGTATTGAGTGGGGAAAGGCTGTACAAAATTCTAAGCGATCTCAATCAGGTGGATGCAAAAAGTTATTCTTCAGACATTTTGAAACAAGTAGCAACCAAAGGAAGAGTCAACCACATATTGGTCGGGAACTTTGCGAAGGCAGGAGAATCCATAAGAATTAATGTGACTCTTCAAGAAGCTCGCACAGAGAAGGTGGTTGGTTCTGAGGGAGTGGAAGGGAAGGGAGAAGAAAGTATTTTCTCCATGATTGACGAGTTAACGAGGAAAATCAAAACGAATTTAAAGCTGTCGGCCGAAGAAATAGCAAGCGACATTGATAGAGAAGTGGGGAAAATCACGACCAGCTCAACTGAAGCTTACAGATATTACATCGAGGGAAGAAATTATCATAACAAGGGAGAGGGGCGTAAAAGTATCCAATCTATGGAGAAGGCAGTCGCTATCGATCCTGAGTTTGCAATGGCGTACAGATCCATGGCAATGACTTATAGCAATCTGGGTTATGATTCTGAAATGAAGAAGTACCTTCAGAAGGCATTTGAATTGACGGCTCGACTTTCGGATAGAGAGAGACACCTCATCCAGGGAGCATTCTACAGGGAGTCAGAAAAGACATATGATGAAGCCTTTGAAGCCTACAATAAATTATTGGAGCTTTATCCAACTGACTTTATTGGAAATGTTAACCTTGGGATATTGTATGCGGATTTAGAAGAATGGGATAAAGCCATAGAAAGATATGAAGTGCCAATCCAGAATAAAGATGATGCCTATTTCCCTTATTGGAATATGGCAAATGCATATGCGGCTAAAGGATTGTATGATAAGGCACAGGAAGGTCTTGAGTATTATCTCAATAATTTTTCAAACGATCCAATTATCCGTTGGTCGTTGGCTCTGAATTATCTCTGTCAGGGAAAATATGATCTCGCTCTTGTTGAGCTGGATAAGGCTATGTCTCTTTTCCCATTTTGGTATTTTGTCTTTACGAAAGGAGATATTTACTTTTATAGAGGGGATCTGGTGAAAGCGGAAAAAGAATATCAGAAACTCTTGGAAGTAACCGAACCATCAGCCCAGTACATGGGTATAGAGCGTTTGGCAGCGTTATATATTTTGCAGGGAAGGTTTAACAAAGCAAAAGATCAATTTAAACAAGCAATTGAACATGCAGATAATATCGGGGAAAAGGCCTGGAAATCTTCCTCCCATCTTTCCTTGGCAGCACTATATTTAAAAACTGGAAATCCTGAAAATGCATTAAATAAGCTAGAAAACGTTTGGAAAATAGCCATTGAAGAGGGATTGCTGAATGATCAAAGAATGGCTTCACTGGGAAAAACACTTGCTTATCTTGAAATGAAGTTGCTGGATGATGCTCAAAGAGTAGCGGACGAGCTTGAGGATTTGATCCGAAAAGGAATGAATCAGAAACTTATGAGATATTTCTACTTTTTGATGGGGATGACAGAGCTTGAGAGAGAGAATTATTCCAGCGCCATCGAGGAATTTAAGAACGCATTATCTTTATTACCATTCCAATACGATGCCATTATCGGCGAAAATCATGCAGCATTTTTTGATTCCCTAGCTTTATCGTATTATAGGGCTGGGGATTTAGAATCAGCTCGAGAAGAGTATGAAAAAATAACAAAACTGACATCAGGTAGATTATGGGACGGCGACATCTACGCCAAATCTTTCTACGTGCTCGGGAAGATATGCGAACAACAAGGAGGTACAGCTAAAGCCATAGAGAACTACGAGAAATTCCTCGATCTCTGGAAGGACGCTGATCCAGGTATAACTGAAGTAGAGGATGCCAGGAAGAGGCTGGTTAGGCTAAAGAGCCAATAATCAGCACAATAATCCCATTTGACACTTCCACTTCTTTCCTCGACTTCTTTTCTGCCACTTCTTTCTTTGACATTTAATGATGATATACTTATATTTATCTCGCAGGAGTGCTATTATTAGCATTGTTATGAAATAATATCTGGATTTAGCCATGCAGTACATCCAACTGAGACAATCTTTCAAGGACTTCACCATATTCTCGCTGAGCGATATCAGACAGGTGGAACCGGGCTTCCATAGACGCCGGTTGAATGAATGGCAGTCCAAGGGATATATCAAAAAAGTCATCAAGGAATACTATATTTTTAACGACAAACACATCGACGAGAGCGTTCTTTTTGAAATCTCCAACCGGATTTACAAACCTTCCTATGTTTCTTTGGAAACGGCCCTCTCCCATTATCAGCTCATCCCGGAAAGTGTCTATAGCACCACATCCATCTCGACCAGACGGACGTACAGCTTTCACACAGACTTGGGAGATTTTGTATACCGGACCATCAAACCGGATAATTTTTGGGGATATGAGATTATTCCCTATGAAAAAAGCGTCTATAAGATGGCAGAGCCGGAAAAGGCTGTGCTGGATTTTTTGTATTTGAACAGGCATCTCAGATCCAACTCCGATTTCGAGAGCCTCCGTTTCAATGAAGAGATGTTTTTTCAAAGAATTAATCTGGACAAACTCAAAGTTTACAGCCACAAATTCGCTCAAAACACGCTGATAAAGCGTTTGGACCGTTTTTTAAAACACTTATCCTCTCAGAGGGAAAAGAATAATGCTTGATATCCAACAGATTGAATCCTTTTATCCGGAATATTTGAAGCCCTTCAAAAGAAATCTTCTCAGGGAATATTTACAGTTTAAGATTCTGGAAACAGTGTATGGATCCGACTGGGGTCAGAAACTCGTCATTATGGGCGGGACGGCCATTCATATTTTTCATGGAAATCCACGGTTTTCTGAAGACCTGGATTTCGACAATCTCGGACTCAATAAATTGCAGTTCGGATTTCTAATCTCTTCCGTTTTGACCTCACTGAGACGTAACGGCTACAAATTAGAAAGCCGTAATGTTTTGCGGACGGTTTTCCGGTCCTATCTCAAATTTTCAGACATTCTGTATGAATCCAAAATATCAAAACACAGACATGAAAAACTGAACATTCAAATCGATACGGAGCCTCAGGGGTTCGAATATGAACCCGAAAAAATCATCCTCAACAAATTTGATGTTTTCATGAGGATTCAAGTGGTGCCTCCGGATATCCTCCTAGCTCAAAAACTTAATTGCCTCTTCTCACGGCCGAGATTAATGGGAAGGGATTTTTACGATGCGATCTTCCTTTTTGCAAAGACAAAACCCAACATGGACTATCTCAGAGAAAAAATCGGAGTGAAAAATCATAAAGACCTGATATCCAAAATTCTGGACAGATGTCAAAATGTTGAATTTAAAAAACTGGCCCGGGATGTCGAACCTTTTCTCTATGATCCGCAAAGTGCGGATAAAGTCCTCCATTTTCCCGAGTTCATAAAGACAGTCAAGATTTAACATGAGAATTCAATCCTATTTGACACTTCCCCCTATTCTTTGATATCCTCTTGCCGACTAAACATGGGAAATTAGGGGACAGCAATGTCAAATAAGTGTCCAAAATGTAATCATGAGAATCCTGATGATACTCTTTTCTGTGGAAAATGTGGCACTCAGCTTCCGGCTCCAGAGAAGATCGAAGTCACCGAAACCATGGAGGCACCGAAAGAGGAACTGACTACAGGCTCTACATTTGCAGGCAGATATCAAATCATCGAGGAGTTGGGTAAAGGAGGGATGGGTAAGGTCTACAAGGTTCATGACACCAAAATCAAAGAAAAAATCGCCCTAAAGCTCATCAAACCTGAAATCGCCAAAGATAAAAAAACAATCGAAAGATTCAGCAACGAGCTGAGATTGGCCCGTAAGATCAGGCATAAGAACATCTGTCAAATGTTTGACCTCGGGGAGGATCGGGGGACACATTTCATCACAATGGAGTTTGTCCCTGGACAAGACTTGAAGGGATTGATAAGACAATCTGGGCAATTAGCAGTGGGAACCACGATCAACATCGCGAAGCAAATCTGCGATGGATTAACAGAAGCCCACAAATCGGGAGTGGTTCATAGGGACCTCAAGCCCAGTAACATCATGATAGATACAGACGGAGATGTGCGGATCATGGATTTTGGGATCGCCCGGTCTCTAGAAGCAAAGGGAATAACGGGTGCGGGTGTGATGATCGGCACCCCTGAATACATGAGCCCAGAGCAAGTCGATGGAAAAGATACAGACCAGCGTTCAGATATTTACTCCCTTGGAGTCATCCTTTTTGAGATGGTAACAGGACGGGTGCCGTTTGAAGGAGATACGCCGTTTACAGTCGGGGTAAAACAAAAGAGCGAGACACCCCAAAACCCCAAGGAAATCAACTCACAGATACCAGATGACCTGAACAATATGATCCTTAAATGTTTGGAAAAAGAAAAAGAGCAGAGATATCAGAGCGCAGGAGAACTCCATTCTGAGCTAGAGAATATAGAAAAGGGCATTCCGACCACACAGAAAGTCATCCCAGAAAGAAAGCCTCTCACTTCTAGGGAGATAACTGTTACTTTTGGGCTGAAAAAGCTCTTCATCCCAGCTTTGGTTATTGTCGTTATTGTGATTGCAGTGGTGCTGATTTGGCAACCTTGGTCGCAAAAGGAAGTAGTATCAGTCCCAACAGACAAACCCTCTCTTGCCATTATGTACTTCAAGAACAATACTGGAGATGCGGACTTGGAACATTGGAGAATGATGCTTTCTAATCTACTAATCGCAGACCTCACTCAATCAAAGCACATCAGGGTTTTGAGTGAAGATAAGCTCTACAATATCCTCAGCCATTTGAATCAATTGGAGGCGAAAACTTATTCCTCAGAGGTTTTAGAACAGGTGGCAGCTCAAGGTAGAGTAAATCACATAGTACAGGGAGCATATGCCAAGGCAGGCGATGAATTCAGAATCAATGTTGTGCTTCAGGAAGTAAAAACAGGAGAACTCGTAGGATCAGAGTCTGTGGCGGGAAAAGGCGAAGAAAGCATTTTTTCCATGGTGGATGATCTGACAAGAAGAATCAAAGAGAGCTTTAAGCTTACAGAGCAAGAGATCGCCAGCGACATAGATATGGAAGTAGGGAAGATCACCACAAGCTCGCCAGAAGCCTACAAATACTACCTCGAGGGACGAAAATATCATGGCAAAGGAGAACTGCGGCAGAGTATTACATCCATGCAGAAAGCAATAGCTATCGATCCAGAATTTGCCATGGCTTACAGATCCATGAATGCAAGTTACACAAACATGGGATACTCATCAAAGGCAAGAGAATGCTTCCAAAAAGCCTATGAATTGATAGATCGATTATCGGACAGCGAGCGCTATATGCTTACAATAAGTTACAATATTATCTCATATGAAACAATTGATAAAGCATTTGATGCAGCTATTAAACTAACACAATCTTATCCGGAAGAAAACTTGGGAAACACCAGATTGGGACAAATATATAACCATACAGAACGGTGGGATAAAGCCATAGAACGGTTTAATATTGAAATCCAGAGGAAGAACGAAGCCCCTTACCCTTATTATCATATCGCATTTGCATACATGGCTAAAGGGCTGTATGATAAAGCTACAGAAATTCTTGAGTATTACATAAATAATCTTTCAGATAATGTTTATATCCGCGAACAGTTAGTCCTTTGTTATCTCTGTCAAGGAAAATATGATTTTGCCCTCGAAGAAGCGGATGAGGGTCTTTCTCTTAATCCTGCTTTTACATCTATTTCCAGGAAAAAAGGCAATATCTATCTTTGCCAGGGAGATTTGAGTGAAGCAGAAAAAGAATATAAGAAGCTTTTGGAGGGAGAAGACCAAGGCGCTCAATTAAATGGTCGACGAGGACTTAGAGACCTCTACATCCACCAGGGAAAACAGGAGAAATCAAAAGAACAGCTCATGCAGGGAATAGACCAGGCAGAAAAGATTGGAGAAAAATCCTTAGAACAAGAGCTTCGCTTGGGATTAGCCTATATACATCTGAAGTCCAGTAATTCTGAGGAGGCTTTAAAAGAATACAAAAAGGCGTGGGACATCGCTGTTGAACAGAGGAACTCAGATTCACAAAGTTTTATTTTAATGATGAAAGGATTGACTTATGTTGAGATGAACTCTCTGAATGAAGCCCGAAAAGCAGCGGACACGCTCAAAGAATTGATCGAAAAAGGAATAAACACAAACAGAATGAGGCTTTACTACAACCAGGTGGGTTCCATAGAGCTAAAAAAGAAAAATTATTCTGAAGCCATTGAAAATTTCGAAAAAGCTCTTTCATTGATGCCTTATCAGAGACGATCCGTAACTAACCATGCACTGTTCATAGATCCCCTGGCAATAGCCTATTTTATGTCAGGAGATTTGGACAAGGCTCAACTGGAATACGAAAAGATTACTGCCCTTACAGTCGGAAGGCTGAATTATGGCGACATATATGCAAAGAGCATTTACATGCTCGGCAAGATCTATGAACAAAAAGGTTGGAATGGCAAAGCCATCGAGCGCTACGAGAAATTCCTCGACCTGTGGAAGGACGCTGATCCCGGTATTGCTGAGGTTGAGGATGCGAGGAAGAGACTGACCGGATTAAAATTTTAAATGAGATTTGAGCTATACGACCGGACTGTAAACCCGGATTTCCTTGTCCAAACGATCAGCCAGCTTATCTTCAGCAACATCCAAATCGTAGTCAGTCTGTAAACCTAGCCAAAACTTCGCAGACATATTGAAATACTTGGCCAGGCGCAAAGCCGTATCAGCCGTAATTCTGCGTTTTCCTTGAACAATCTCATTTATCCTTCGGGCAGGCACACGGATGTCTAGAGCCAACCTGTTCTGACTCAATCCAATAGGTTTTAAAAATTCCTCAAAAAGGATTTCTCCCGGATGAAGCGGAGGCATCTTTTTTTTACTCATGAATTTTCTCCTAGTGATAATCAGTAATTTCTACATCTAACGCATCCTTATCCTGCCATAAAAAACATATTCGCCATTGATTATTTATCCGAATACTGTTCTGTCCTTTTCTCTTCCCTTTAAGTGCTTCCAGACGATTTCCAGGCGGCACTTTTAAATCATCTAGATTTTCTGCTCTATTCAACATTCTTAGCTTTCTCAATGCGGCTCTTTGCATTTCAGTCGGGAACTTTTTTGTATAAATTCTATTGAATATTTTTTCAGTTTCTTTACATTTGAAAGATCTTATCACACAATGAGGATATAACGCTTTGCGTTAAATGTCAAGCGTTATATTTATTAATTTTTTTTGATCCCTGGAAGGTACTTGTCCGCCTACGGGACTCAAATAGAGTGTATTTTTTGAGGCATTTAC
>DAOVDU010000061.1 GCA_030669305.1 Candidatus Aminicenantota bacterium | reverse complement strand
AAACTGGATATCAAGTTAGGAGTAAGGAGTAACTGGTTTAAGGTTGAAGGTTTAAGGTTTAAGGCAAGAGAGAACGGCCAGACTGAATAGACCGATTATATGTCTTGCCTTATTGTCTTGCCAGCAAGGCGTTGTCTTGCCCTTTAGTTTGTCTTGCCTACTTAGATAAACTGTCATACCGCCAAAGAAGAAGAAAATAGTGAATGGGAAATGGTGAGTGGTGAATGGTGAATGGGATTGCCACGGCGCTTCGCACCCCGCAATGACGGGGGGAGACAAGGGGAGGGGGAGAGAGGGAGACAAACTTAAATAAACTTTAGAGGAAAGGGGCGGGCTGTTGTCAGCAAAAGGGGGGTTGATGATGGGAACCAAAAAAGGTGGGAGTTCTCTCCAGCCCGCGGAAAGAGAACCACTATCATTATATCAAAAAAAAATGGATTGTAAAGGAAAATTTTAAAAAAGTTTTAGTTTTTTGCTAAGTCCCAAAATTGCTTGATATTATGAAATATATTTATTGTTAAATTTCTCCTTGACATTATCTTTTTTTTCCTATAAATACTTGAACAAGACATTAAAGTAGATCAGATGAATTTGTTCCAAGTTTTATCCATTTATGAGGAAAATTTTTATTACGAGAGGTTTGAATGAGAAAAAAATTATTCATCAGTACTTTATTGTGTTTGGTGCTTTTAGCTGGAGCTCCGTTGACTCAAGGGGCTGGTTTTCTTATCTATGAACATGGCGCTGCAGCTATGGCCATGGGTGGTGCTTTTATAGGTCTTGCAAATGATCCTTCAGCCATCTTTCACAATCCCGCCGGGATTGCCTGGCTGGAAGGGACACAGATCTCTTTTGGAACAACTTTAATTACATCCAGTTCTTCTTTGAGCCTTCCAAACTGGCCAGATCCTGCATTCCAGAAATATGACCAGGTGAAACAACTGCATTATCCTCCAACCTTCTATATAACCCATAAACTCAGTGACAAAATTGTGGCTGGTTTTGGCTTTTTTACTCCTTATGGCCTGGGTGTAAAATGGCCTGAAGATCATCCCTTGAAGTATATTGCTATCTCGGATGATATGAAGACATTTTTCTTCAACCCGACTTTGGCCTTCAAGGTCAACGATAATTTCTCAGTAGGATTTGGTGTCTCCTATATCTATGCAACCCTGGATTTTAATCTTGTTGAACATGCAGATATTGATCTTGGGTTCATTGGTTTACCGACAGAGGCCTCAGTTGATATCCCTCTTGTTTTAGAGGCTAGTGGCAAAGGATGGTGCTATAATGCTGGAGCTCTTTACAAGGGAGAAAATTTTTCTATAGGATTTAATTGGCGAGGTGGATTTGGCAAAAATGGTTCATTCAACATCGATTTTGACGGAGATCTTGCATTGGGTACGCCTGAGGTTACTATTCCCTCTCCTTATGACCAATTTGTCCCACCTGGCACAATTAGCCAGTATATCCCAAGCGATGGTACGGCTGCAACATCTTTCAATATTCCTTCCATATTTGGTGTTGGAGCAGCCTTTAATCTGACAGAGAGCTTGATTCTTACAGCTGATCTGCATTATATCATATGGAGTTGCTATGATGAATTTGTGGTTGAGGTTGGAGTTGATGTTCCTATTCCCGGGGTTGAGTTTAAAGATAAACTACTCGAGGAGAACTGGAAAGATTCGTTCGTAGTTCGAGGAGGATTGGAGTACCAGCTAAATGAAAGCCTTGCCCTGAGAGCTGGAATTCTCTTTGATCAGACTCCTCAGCCAGTTGAGACAATGGATCCTATTCTTCCTGATGCTAATAGGTGGGCTTTGACAGGAGGCTTTGGTTATAAGGTGGGAAACTTTGTTTTAGATTTGGCCTATCAGTATGAGATTTTCAGTGACAGAGAGAGCCCTAATCGGAGTATTCTCCTTCATCCTTTGACTGAAACTAACCTTGGGTTGGGGACTTATTCGACCAAGGCCCATCTGTTTGGAATTAGCTTGGGATTTGTTTTTTAGTACATAAATTTTTTTTTGGAGGTAAATAAATGGCTTATGAATTCACAAACTCAAAGGGGGTTAAGTATTATCTCCATTTCAAGGATGTTAACCTAAAAGGCGGCCGGATGCAGAGAATCTACTTTTTTTGTCGAGACATAAGGGCGGACTCATTAGATGCGGTTCCTGATGCCTATAAAGTTATCGAGACCGAAAGAACCGGCATGCCTATCTTGAAAAAGAAATAGGATATTTTGCAAGGAAAGAGCAGCCTTTTCAAAAAGGCTGCTTTCTTTCTTGCCTTTTTGGTCCTGACATTCTTTTAAGAAGTACCGCTAATTTCTGCTGACATATTCCTTTCCTAGTCTATCTTTTTCTAACATTAAACTTATTTATGTTTGTCTGTTAATCTGTTAGTCGGTTTGTCTGTTAAATATTTTAATTAAAATAACTGACTAACTGACTAACCGAGTAACAGAATAACAGTTTGCTTTCACCTTTTCTCACATATTTAAACCAGACAAACCAGACAATCGGAATGAATTGAATTTGGAACTAGGCTATTTCCCAAAATCTTTCCTATAAATTTTGACTAGACAATTTCTTCTTAGTATACTCTTTGTGTGAAAATAAAAGCTCAAGGAATAATTATTTTATTTCTTTTTTTCACGCTTGCGTTTTTTAGTTGCTCCTCGAAAGAAAAAGGACTTTCTTCTCAGGAGAGCAGGCTTGAGATTGCAGTTATTCCCAAAGGAACGACTCATGAATTCTGGAAGTCCATCCATGCCGGGGCGGCCAGGGCCTCGAAAGAACTCGGAGTGAAAGTACTTTGGAAAGGTCCACAAAAAGAGGACGACCGTGCCCAACAAATTACAGTTGTAGAGGATTTTATAAGCAGGGGAGTAGATGGTATAGTCCTTGCCCCTCTGGATGACCGTGCCTTGTGGCGCCCGGTCCGGGATGCAGTCCAAGAGAATATACCTGTGGTTATCATTGATTCTGCTCTCCAGGGGGATGATTTTGTAAGCTTTGTGGCAACAGACAATTACAAGGGTGGAGAATTGGCTGCAGGAAAGATTGGAGAGCTTCTTCAGGGAAAAGGAAATATTTTCCTCATCCGATATCAGGTGGGATCTGCGAGTACGACAAAGCGTGAAAAAGGGTTTCTGGATGTGATTCAGAGAGAATATCCCAAGATATCGTTGCTTGTTCAGGATCAACATGCAGGCTCGACAACAGAGACAGCATATCAACTGGCTGAAAATCTGCTCAATCGTTTTCCTGACGTTAATGGGATTTTCTGTCCGAATGAATCAAGCACATTTGGTACCCTCAGAGCTCTCCAGGAAGCTGGACTGGCCGGGAAGGTTATCTTTATTGGTTTTGACAGCAGCCCAAAGTTGGTTCAGGGTTTAAGGGATGGCCATATCCACGGTCTCGTGCTCCAGGATCCTGTAAAAATGGGCTATTTAGGTGTAAGGCAGTTGGTTTTACATCTACAGGGTGAGAAGATAGATAAGAGAATTGATACAGGGGTCTGTCTCATAACCAGAGAGAATATGGATGATCCCGAGATGAAATCTCTTCTCATGCCAGATTTAACTTAATATCTGTATTGATGATTCAACATCGTTCTAATCCATCGCTCCTTCGGATGGAAGGTGTAAGTAAAAGGTTTGGTGCAACTTGTGCTCTAGATAACGTCGATCTTGAGCTTCAAAAAGGAGAAGTTCATGCCTTGCTAGGAGAGAATGGGGCTGGGAAAAGTACTCTTGTAAAAATTCTGAGCGGGGCAGTGAGGCCAGACTCAGGAACAATATTTTTAGAAGGTTATCCTTTTTCTCCTTCAAGTCCGCTGGATAGCAGAAAGCACGGGATTTCCATGATTTACCAGGAGCTTAACCTGGCTCCTCACCTGACAGTGGAAGAGAACATCATGCTTGGACGCGAGATGCACAGGGGAGGGTTTATTCGTCAGAAAGAGATGAGAAATAAAGTTCGCAAGGCTTTGGAACTCATCCGTCATACAGAAATATCGCCAGATCTCCAGGTAAAAAAATTGAGCGTAGGAGCGAGGCAGGTTGTGGAAATCGCCCGAGCCCTGGTAGAGGAAGCAAAGATATTGGTCCTAGACGAGCCCACAAGCAGTCTTTCCCAGGAAGATAGTGAAATCCTTTTTCAAATCATTAAAAGATTGAAAACTCAAGGGGTTAGCATAATCTATATCAGTCATTTCCTTGAGGAAGTGCAGAAAGTGGCAGACCGGCTTACTGTGCTTCGCGATGGGAAAAAAATTCATTCTGGAAATACAATTGAGGTTTCTCTTGAGGATCTCATTCAGATGATGGTTGGACGGAAACTCGTAGATATGTTCCCGAAGATACCGCATGAGACAGGTGATGTTGTACTTTGCTTAGATGGATTAAAAGGAAAGAGAATGCAGGCTGAGGTGGATTTAAGTCTCCGCCATGGTGAAATATTAGGGTTGGCTGGTTTGATAGGGGCAGGGAGAACAGAAACATTACGGACTATCTTTGGTCTGGACGCTGTTGAAAAAGGTTCACTGACTGTAAGAAAAATAAGGACATCAAAAGGTGCACCCTGGACGAGAATCAGGCAAGGTATGGGCTTTTTAAGCGAGGACAGACAGAATGAGGGATTAGCATCGTCTCTATCCACAGTGGATAATCTTACCCTAAGCAATTTTTCTCCTTATCGATCTTTTGGTTTTCTCAGGCTAAAAAAACGAAGAAAGGCTGTTAGGGATTACATCAAGCAGGTAAATATCAAGGTGCAGGATTCAAATCAGCCAGTATTCAGTCTTTCAGGGGGAAATCAACAGAAAGTAGCATTGGCCCGCCTTCTTCACCAAAAAGCAGACATCTTTCTTCTGGATGAACCGACTCGAGGAATCGACGTTATCAGCAAATCCCAGATTTATGAATGGATGGGCCAGCTTGCCTCCAATGGGAAGGCTATTGTTTTTGTAAGTTCCTACTTACCTGAGCTTTTGGGAATATGTGATAAAATTGCTGTTTTCTACAGGGGAAGGCTTGTAGACATGAGGCCTACATGCGAGTGGGATGCTCAGAGTATCATGACTGCTGCCACATTAGGGCGGCCAGGATAAAAAGGACCTAATATGAAGATTTATCGAATGAGGCAGGGATGAAAGAAAAGAGCCGAATCCAGACAGTCATCAATTGGCTTGGACCGTTTTTAGGACTAATACTTGTCATGGTTATTTTTTCTTCGATCCCAGAGGTCCGAGATAGGTTTTTAAGGGTTCCGAATCTCAAGAGTGTAGCAACTCAATCTGTGATCGTTGCTCTTGGTGCGATGGGGATGACCCTTATTATCATAAGCGGAGGAATCGATCTCTCTGCAGCTTCAAACATTGCTCTCTCCAGTGTCATCACAGCTTTTGCCATAAACGCTGGATTCCCTCCTCTTTTAGCAATTTTCTTAGGAGTCATAACAGGAGGTTTAATTGGTTTAGCCAATGGAAGCCTCATAACTTCGCTGAGGCTGGTCCCATTTATTGTAACATTAGGCATGTTAGGAATTGCTAGAGGAATTGCAAAGTGGACAGCAGGAAACCAGAAGATTGATGCACCTTTGACTTGGGTCAACGAGCTCATGGCAAAGAGTCCCCGACCTTCTTGGCTGCTCATGGCTCCAGGAGTGTGGATGATGATTATCTTTGCGGTGGTCATGGCTGTCGTTCTACGCTATTCTGTTTTTGGAAGACACATCTTTGCAATCGGCTCAAACGAAGCAACAGCTCGTTTATGTGGAATAAGGATAAAAAGGACGAAAATCATTGTTTATTCTCTCGCCGGGCTTTTTTGTGGGTTGGGCGGCGTTATGGAGTTTTCGCGACTAACGGTTGGAGACCCCACAGTTGCTGTAGGTCTGGAACTGGATATTATTGCTGCTGTGGTTATTGGAGGAGGAAGTCTGAGCGGTGGATCAGGGAGTATTCTTGGCTCCATGATTGGCGTTTTTATTATGTCATTTTTGAGGAATGGTTGTACCATGATGGGCTGGCCAAACTACATTCAAGAAATAATCATTGGAGCGATTATCGTTGTTGCTGTGGCTTTAGATCAGATTCGCCACCGCAAAAACTTCTGACAGGCTCATCACAATAATTCGTACTTGAGTTGGAAATAAGAAGAAGAGAAAAAGATGAATCAGAGGGGATGGCTTCGCTCCGTTCAGATTTTTAACGCCATTTCCTCCCCATTCTTCTCGGTCCTGCGGAACTCCGCGTGTTTGTCTTGAGCAACGCAATGATGTCCCTTACCCATCCTTAGCACCGTCCGGATGACTCTACCGTGCTCAAACAGTCCTCGGACCCGACTCCGGCGGGTTCCCTCTAAGAACGGCTCGGAAAGGCTAAATCTTCAAAGTCGCTTCTTCCATCCCCTCTGATTCATCCGCTCATAGGAAATTTATTTGGTGCCCTCTAGTTAAAAAACCAGGTATCCATTATTGCGATGAGCCTTCTGCCATATTAGAAAAAAGAAATTGACCAAATATGTTGCCACTTGTCCTTAAATAAGGACATGATTAGACATTTTTATTAGGCTAAATTGATTGGCATGTATCTTGCTTTCTATGGAGTTGAAAGGAGGAGAAATGAAAAAGTCATTAGTTTTTATGGCATGCTTGGCTGTTTGTGTTTCGTTTGTCTTCTCCTGGGATCAAGAAGAATATTACAGTGATAGTTATGCCCGGTTAAACTATGTGAAGGGAGATGTCTTTATCCAGAGAGCTGAAGATCTGGGTTATGAGGAAGGTGTTGTAAACTTACCTATTGTCGAAGGAGACAAGCTGGGAACAAGGAATGGCCGTGCAGAAATTCATTTTGGAAACAAAAACTATCTCCGTATTGACAACTACACCCAGATCGACATTGCAAACCTTCCCCGAAAAGGAGATGACCTTGTTAGTCTTCATTTGCTTTCCGGAAACATTTATTTGAGGATTACCTACTTAGAAAGAGAAAAAGATTTTGAAATCCACACGCCTGATGCTTCTTTCTATATACTGGAAGAAGGTCTTTTCCGTTTTGATGTTTTTGAAAACAGGGAAACTAAACTCTTTGTTTTTGAAGGAGCCGTTGAGGCTGCAGGTGAAGAAGGCTCGCGTTTAGTTAGACAGGAAATGACATTGAAGGCTTCAGATGGATATTTTACTTCTGATACGGAATACTTATATGCAAATTATGAGGATAGTTTTTCGGAATGGAGCAGGTCACGCGATGCCCTACACAATCGTTATGTAAAAACAAGCTATCTTCCCTCAGAGCTTGATGAATATGAAGCTGAATTGGCCAGCAATGGGCGTTGGGTACATGAACGATCCTACGGTTATGTCTGGGTTCCTCAAGTTCATCATTATTCATGGAGGCCTTATTATAATGGAAGATGGGTCTGGTATCCTATTATCGGCTGGACCTGGGTTTCTTATGATTCGTGGGGATGGTGTGTTCACCATTATGGAAGATGGCACTGGAGAGTTGGGCTGGGTTGGTACTGGATTCCCACCAGAACCTGGGGGCCTGCCTGGGTCCACTGGCACTGGGGATATGGATATGATTATATCGGATGGAGCCCTTTAAGTTATTATGGCTACCCCGTGGTCATTGTTAATAATCGTTTTTATGGGCGTTTTTATGGCAGGCATTATCCAGTTCATTCTCGTGCATTTACAGTCATTCATAAGAATCAGCTCCGGGCACGTCACATTTCTAAAGTTGCATTGAGTCAAAACAAAGTAGCACGGCTGGGAAAAATATCCCTTTCTGCCAGGCAGCCCGACATAAAACCTGTTATCAACCGATCCAGTATGCAGAATTCAGTCGCAGCAAAGGTTCTTTCAAGGTCAAATGTTTGCTCAATCTCTCCATCTTCTATTAAACAGAGGACATCTTCTTTAAGAAAAGATGCCAGTATTGAATCTCGCCGATCCTCTTCGAGAGTCTCTTTATCAAGATCAGGAATAAAGGTCTATCAAAGCCCATCCCGTTCCTTAAAGAATCGTAGTGCTTCGTCGATTCAGAGAGGAAAGGCTCTGTCTCCGAGAATATCTGGGTCTACAAGGTCACCTGTTAAGAAATATTCTTCCAGAAACTCCAATTCGGCTTCCAAATATAGTTCTGCGAAAAAATATGTCCGCCAATATTCATCATCCACGAAGGGAAGGCTCAGTAGTTCTGGCTCTACTAGAAAAACAGTAAAATCCAGATATTCTTCTCGTATAGGTTCATCCTCTCAGCGCTCATACTCATCCCGTTCCTACACAACCCCTTCTAAAAGCTATACAAGAAGCAGAAGTTCTTCTTCCAGGTATATAGCTCCTTCAAAAAGCTATTCACCAAGCCGTTCATATTCTTCAAAATATACAGCTCCTTCAAGAAGTTATACAAAGATCAAATCCTCTTCCTCAGGATACAAATCATCCTCTCGTGGAAAGATCTCTTCATCGAGAAGTTATTCTGCTCCTCGAATAAGCAAGAGTTCGTCTAGCTCTAGAACAAGCCGCTCTTATTCTTCCTCTCGTTCTTCTTCGAGCAAAAAGGTGAAAAAAAGATAATATTTTTATTAACTGACTAACTGATAAACAGAATCAATTTTCTACTTTACTTTTTTTCCTCAGTAGTATAAAGTATCGTAATTCAAGGAAACAAAAGTATGTCTTTCTTGCTTTGTAAGCAAAAAATCTTTAACAACCAGAGAATTTTATAGCTCTTTTAAATGATTAAAGTATTGGAGGTATGAGTTATGGTTATAAGGACATTGATTTCAACTGATGGAAGAAGCAAGGTTGATAAAACATTTCGAACTCTGTGTATGGCATTTTTAGTTTTCTTATTAGTGGCTGTGGGAACCACTGCTTGTAAGAAGGCAGGAGAAGGAGTATTAGAGGAACAGGGCGTTACACTCAAAGAGGGTATCATAGAATTTGAGGGAAATGTAAGAGTAGCTGTAGGCAAGTATCTTTTCATTGCTGAAGCTCAGGGATTTGATTTAGTGGTTCAAGGAAGCCTAGAGTCAGGTGATGTGAGCATGCTGGTAGGCAAAGAAATAAGAGGAGAGGGAGAGTTTACTCCAGAAAGACCTTCCATTTTAGGGGTTAACACTATCGAAATCAAGGATGAGAGCGGCAATTGGATGAATATTTTTACAAGAAGCGAAGATATTGTTCTCAGTGATTACTTAGACTTAAAAGCGAGGGATGAATTTCCGGTGCTTGAAAAACTAGCATATGATAAGAAGAATGATTGGGAAGACAAAGAAATAGCCAGAGTTTTTGGGAAACTGGAAGGGGAAGAAGGAAACTATAAAATTTCTGTTTTAGACGAAAAAGGGAAACAAGTCGGCAAAATCATCGTTGATAACTTCACAGATTTTGGTATTTACTACATGAAGAAATTAAGACTTTTTGACAAATTCTGGTTCTATGTCGATATTAAAGATACAGTAGATTGGAATGTGAGGCGTAGAACGCGCGAGATGTTCCATGCAGATGTGCTTTTAACCGGTCTTTTCTGACATGACAGTTTTGATTTAAGGCATAATTATATAAAACTTTACAGAGCCAAGATCGTTCTTGCGGAAGGACCTTCTTAGCTTTTTCTTTATTGAATAGAAATTCAGATTTTTATTTGAACCCCTGACCCCTTGAATCCTTATGATCCTACCAACTCTTTTGGAGATGAGCCTATTATTTTTAATTTAGTTCTTAATTCCTTAAACATTAAACATTCAACCTTAAACCAAGACAGGTTTCGGTCATTGGAATTTTGGTGCTTATTTAGCCATTGGAAATTGTAATTTGGAATTTAGTCAATTTTGGTTATTTGGATTTATGTTGCACTCGTTTGTTTACCAATATGTTCCAAGATTCCGCCTTCACGGGCGTCGGCTTTTTTGAGAAGAATAGCGAAGATTAATCCAAAGAGCCCCAAACTGGCGAACATAATCTGGCTGATAGTATAGGCTTTGGTTATATCACGAAGAAGCCCGTTTAAAAGCGGAAAAAGGCCTAGTCCTATGTTTTGGATAGCTGTCATGAGTCCAAACGCAGTACCTACCCTTTCCTTGCGTACAATCAAGGGAATAGAGGGCCACATCGCAGCCGGAACGAGTACAAAAGCAGCTCCGAGTGCAATCATCGAGTAGGCAGGATAGATTTTTGTGATGCCCATTAGCAAGTGGCTGGGAATCATAATTAAAGAGCCGATTATCATCAAGGTAGTACGTTTTCCCACTTTGTCAACTAATCGGCCAGCGAAAGGAGCAAATATCATAGAAGCAAAGATGATAATTGAAGTTATTCCTCCTGCAGTGCTGAACATATGGAAAAAATTATTGAAAACTCGAGAGAGAAATCCTCCGCTCGCTTCTGAAACAAGGGAAATTCCCCATTTATCAACAAAGAAGTCAGTTGATAAAGCAGTAAAAGGGAAAATTGCTGAATAGAAGGTTACACAAAGCAAGGTGACATACCAAAAGGTCGGCTTAAATTCTTTGATATCTTTAAAGACAATCTTCTCTTCAGTCCTCTCCTCTTTCAATTTAAGAATACGTTCTCCACGGCGATCCATGAAAACGTAAATGATATTGCCGATTAGGGATATTACACAAGCCGCAACAGCCCCAAACAGCGCGTATCGAAAGCTGCCAAAAAGATCAGTTATCAATTCACCTGTATTGAAGGCGAACAGGGTTCCCAGGCGACTCACTGTGAGAGCGATACCAAAGGAAAGAGCTAGTTCTTTGTTTTTAAACCACCGGGCGAGGATGGCGCTTTGGGCAACGATAAGGGGCTCTGAGCCGGCACCGAAAATAAACCGCCCGATAAAAAACACTGGGATACTTCTGGCAAGCCATACAATGACTACACCTCCTAACACCAGGAGTGAAAAAGAAATGCTGGCCTTGCGCGTACCCAATTTGTCGATTAGAAAACCTCCTATCAAAACAAATAGAATTGCAGCAACATGGTACATGGTGTAAAAAGTGCCAAGAGTCCCACGAGCTGTGCCCAATTCTTCCACCAATGTGGGTGCAATCGCCCCTACGATGTCGTATGCAAAATAACTCCCAAAAGTAAGGGAAGCAACAAAAACCAAAATGGAGAAACGAAATAAAGCTTTGGATGGATGAAGAATCCCTGCCTCTTCATATGTTGGTGCAATCATGAGCAAGTTTCCTCTAGCGGGCTTATATCACATGAAAAAATCGATGTCAATTTCTCGGGAAATTTTTCGGAATTAGAGAGTCATGTGTGTTTCATTAGCATTTGAGTTAATCTTTTTTCTAATATAAAATGTTTCTTCTTAATAAAAAGGCATTGATTTCAATGGTAAAGAGTGTGATATCGGATTTAGGGAAGGTCATAATCAATTTTGATAATCATATCTTCTTTAAAAAAATAGCAAATTATTGTCCTTTTACTGAACATGATATTGCTGAACTTGTTTTTGAGAATTTTGAACTAATACATTATTTTGATACAGGAAAAATAAGTCCTGAGGAGTTTTATAAAGAAGTCATTTGCAGGCTTAAAGCCGAGATAGATAACCTTAATTTCTATGCCATTTACAATGATGTTTTTTCCCTAAACCCGCCTGTTTTGGATGTTTTAAAGAGAGTTAGATCAAGATCCAGGTTAATCCTGCTTTCCAATACAGATGTCATGCGCTTTGGCTTTGTGAAGAAAAAATTCCCAGAGATTTTGATCTTCGATGAATATGTACTCTCTTATGAGGTTGGCTTCATGAAACCTCATCCTCAAATTTTTAAAGAGGCCTTGAGGAAGGCAAGGGCGGAAGC
>DAOVDU010000059.1 GCA_030669305.1 Candidatus Aminicenantota bacterium | reverse complement strand
TCTATGTGATGTCGCAAAGATGACCGTCATTCCCGCGGAAGCGGGAATCCAGAAGCCTGAAGTAGCCAGAAATACTGGATTCCCACCTTCGTGGGAATGACGAGTGCCTGATACGATACTTCACGCATGACACGACACTAGCCGTACTGTTGATTGTCATCGAGAATATCACCTTCATACCAATCCTTAATCCAATCACTAACCCGGAAAATCTTCATTTTGCCGTCTGCTGTAGAGCAGATTACACGATTGAGGCCGGCATTAATAATCATCTTCTTGCAGATGAAACAGGGGAGAGCGTTTATTGGCGCATCTTTTCCGTAAACGGTGCCGTAGACGTAAATGTCGCCTCCGAGCAAGCTGACGCCAGCTCGGGCAGCGTTGATGATGGCATTTTGCTCGGCGTGAACGCTTCGACACAGTTCATACCGCTGGCCATGGGGGATGTTAAGCTTGTCTCTAAGGCAGAACCCGTGTTCGAGGCTGTCCTTGGTTTTTCTTGGAGCTCCTACATAACCTGTTGAGATGATTTGGTCATCACGGATGATGATTGCACCTATGGATCGCCGAAAACAGGTGCTGCGGCGGGCTACTTCCTTGGCAATACCCAAATAGTATTCATCTTTTGATGTTCTTTTAGGACTCATAACAGTTTCTCCAGTTTTTTGTGCAAATTTTCAAGGGTGCCGTCGTTGATGACTGAGTAGTCTACCAATTTCATGCAGTTTTGAAGCTGCTGACGTTTTTCTTGCTTAGTCATCTCATTGGCCTCCTTCTCAATGAACTCTTGAAGAGTTGTAGCCGATTCATCCCTGCCTCTCTTTTTGACTCTTTCGTATCTTAGCTCTACAGGTGCATCTAGGGAGAGGAGAATAAAATTTTTTTGCTTCTTCAAGTATTCAATCTCTCCGGGGTTTCGGATGCTGTCAATTACAGCTCTGCCCTTGATCTTTTTCATCACACGCTTTGCAAGGATATCAGGCGAGAATTTTTTTCTCAGATTGTTCCCTATTTCTATCAGGTTGTCCCGTGTAACTTGTTTCCCCTTTTTCTGGAGTTCCTCTCGCAGAAGGTCTGATAAGGAGAAATATACATATCCTTTTTTTTTGAAAAAAGCGGCAGCCTCTCCTTTTCCTGCGCCGTTTGTTCCTGTCAATCCGATAATCTTTGCCTCTTTTTTCATTCTAACCGGATAAGTCTTCCTCCGAATTTTTTCTTTTCTTTTCTCTTTTTTTCCCAAAGATCAGAGCAATCAGAATGCTCAGTCCATAAAGGCCGAGCATGGGGACTGCGACTATGCTCTGGGTGACCATATCAGGCGTAGGTGTGATAATAGCGGCAATGATAAAGACAAAAAGCACTGCATACTTGAAATTTTTCACCATCCATCGGGCAGTGATGATGCCCATGCGGGAAAGAAAGAACACAAGAGTGGGGAGTTCAAAGACAAGCGCGATACCCAAAAGCACACGAAGTGCCAAACTGAAATATTCACCAACCGTGATGACGGCTTGAAAATCAGCTCCCATGCCCAAAAAGAAACGACATGCCCAGGGGAAAACGATAAAGTACCCGAATAGAGCTCCTAAGATAAAAAAGGATGAGGAAAATAGCACAAAAGGAATTACATATTTTTTTTCTTTTCTATAGAGGCCTGGGGCGATAAAGTACCAGAACTGGAGGAAGAGAAAAGGCGATGTGAAGAGAATGGCTGTCAATAAGGAAACTTTAATATAGAGCATGAATGGGTCGGTGAGCTTGATGAAGGCTAATTTATCACCCTCAGGCAGGTACTGCGTAACAGGGCGTGCGAGGATATTGTAAATATCTTTATGGAAAAACCATGCTGGAATGACAGCAATGATCAAAGCAAGGAAAGAGTAGAATATCCGCTTTCTGAGATCTTCGAGATGTTCAAGGAAGGTCATCTCGTCAGGAGACTTATTTCCCTTCCTCATTCTCTTTGATATCCTTTTCAATCTCTTCTTTGATTTCCTTGAACTCATCAGCCTGAATTTCTTCTTCAAGTTTTTCTTTGATTTCGTCTGAAGTTTTGCGAAACTCCCGGAGTGCTTTTCCTATAGATCTGCCGACTTCTGGAAGCTTTTTGGGGCCAAAGATAAGGAGTGCAATGAAAAATATGATGAGTAATTCAGGGAATCCTATGTTTCCAAACATCTTCACATCTTCTTGTTTTATTCTAGTACTGGAATGCTTTGAAAATATATCTTGTAAGTCAAAAGAAGTCAAGAGAACTTTACAATGTCAAACGTCTTTGGTAATATTTAATTTTCATGATGGTCATATGAAAAAGAAAATACTTCTTTCTATTATCTTATTTTTTATGATAGTTCTTCTTCCAGCTTGGGAGGAAGATGTTTGGAATCTATCTTTAAACAAAATATCCTCTATTGTGTCTCTGATTGAGCAAAATTATTTTCAGGAAATAGAGCGTGAGAAGCTTGCTTATTCCTCTATTAAAGGAATGCTTCAAACTTTAGACCCACATTCTTATTTTTTAGATCCTCGAAACTTTTCCCGTCTCAGAGAGGAATACAAAGGGAAATATTACGGCTTGGGTATCCTGATACAGAAACAGGAAGACCGTCTAGTTGTTATTTCTCCTATCGAGGGAGGGCCGTCATACAGGCTGGGTATTCGAGCAGGAGACATAATATCCCACATTAACGGGGAAAGCACGAAACCCATTGACGGCACCGAGGCGATGATGAGGTTAAGAGGGCCCAAAGGAACCAAAGTCAACATCACGATCGTTCGAGAAGGGCTGAATAAACCTTTAAAATTGACCATAGTGCGAGAGGAAATTTCCCTTCACAGCGTCCCATATGCTTTTATGCTTCAGGATGAGATTGGATACATTTTTATCCGGAACTTTGCAGAGACTACTACAAGAGAATTCGAAGAAAAGATGGAATCTCTGGAAAAGCTGGGGATGAAGAAGCTTATCCTTGATCTAAGAGGAAATGGCGGCGGAACTTTTTTTCAGTCCATTGAGCTTTCAGATGAGTTTTTGCCCAAAGATACTCTTGTCGTTTCGATAAGAGGGCGGAACAAGAATTATAATAAAGAATTCCTTGCTTTTCGCGATAATCAATATGAATGGATTCCACTTGTGATCCTGATAAATCAAGGAAGTGCCAGCGCCCCTGAAATAGTGAGTGGAGCAATAAAGGATAATGACAGGGGATTAATCGTGGGTGAGAATTCATGGGGGAAAGGACTCGTTCAGACTATCTTTTCCCTGGCACCGAATGCTGCAGTTGCTTTGACTACAGCTAAATATTTCACGCCAAGCGGAAGATCCATCCAGAGAGATTACACCAACTTTGAGGATTACCATATATTCAAAACAGAAGTTCCTGAGAAAGATAGAGAGGTAAAGTATACTTCAAGAGGAAGAAGAGTTTTGGGTCAAGGTGGGATCTCTCCGGATTATGAGGTAAAATTCTCCAGGAAAATTTTAACAGCTGAACTGCTGTTCAAAGGAGCATATTTCTCTTATGCAACAAGGTTTGCAAACAAGAAGACGGCCTTAGCAAAGAACTTGGTCTTCCCCAATGAAGACAGAGCAGAGAATAAGGATTTTCCAAACAAAAAAGTTATCGATCAAGATTTTGTGGTAGATTCTCAAGTTTTCGAAGATTTCAAGTCCTATCTTCGAGAAAGCAAGATTGTGTTTGATTTAGATGAGTTTGCAGAGGCGGAGGATGAAATCAAAAGAGAGCTTGAAAGGGATCTATTCTCTTCCATTTGGGGGATTGAGCAGGGCATTAAAGCTTATCGCAAGACTGATCCTGTTGTTATAAAAGCGATCGAAGTTTTTCCAGAAGCTGCTGCACTTGTAAAAAAAGATACGCATTGAAATTCAAAACAGGATAGAAAATTCGAAATCCGAATATCGAAACCCGAAACAAATTCGAATGACCAAAAAAATAAATTCCAAATTACAATTTCCAAATACCAAACAAGCATCTAAATTCCAATGACCGAAACCTATATAGGTCTAAGGTTTAATGTTTAAGGCAAGAGTAAAAACGGGTTTAAAGTTTAATGTTTAAGGATTTATAATAAATTAAAAATATTTATACCTTAAACCTTAAACTTTAAACCTTAAACTAATTCGTATAGAATTTGGGATTTGGGATTTTTAATTACTAATTACCAGTTACCAATGACTATTTACTAGTTATAAGGAGGGAGGAATGAGTATTGCGTTAGCCTCTGATCATGCAGGATTTGAGTTAAAAAAAGGTATTATATCCTTTCTTTTAAAAAAAAGGATAGAGCACAAGGACTTTGGTTGTCGTCAGGGGGAAGAGGTTGATTATGTGGATTATGCCGAAGATGCTATAAAGGCTATTTTATCGGGAGAATGTGATCGAGCTATCCTAGTCTGTGGTACAGGAGTAGGAATGGCTATAGTCGCCAACAAACACAAGGGAATAAGAGCAACTCCTTGCTGTGATGAGTATGTGGCGGAGATGAGTCGCCAGCACAATGATTCAAACTGTTTGACTTTAGGGGGAAGGGTTCTTCCTTTGGATGAAGCCCTCCACATCGTCAGCATTTGGCTTGAAACAGAGTTTGATGGGGGAAGACATCAAAGAAGGATCGATAAGATTTTCAAAATAGAAGAAAAAAACTTTAAATCATTTTAAAGAGGAGTAAAGACCATGTCTTCATTTTACGAGAAAGTGCAGTCCTTATCTCAAAGAATTGAAGAAAACAACATTTGGAGGCAGAGGGAATCTTTCAATCTCATTCCCTCTGAATCGACCCCTTCTTTATTGGTGAAGATGTGTGAGATCTCCGATCCTTCGGGCCGATACGCTGAACACAGAACAATGAAGGGAAAAGAGATCTATTTTTATCAGGGGGCGGATTTCATCAGAGATGTAGAGGAAGAATTGCGAGTAGAGCTTGCTCGCTTTTTTGGATGTAATGAGGTGGAATTAAGGCCTATCAGCGGACAAATGGCCAATGAAGTGGTATTTAAAGCTATGGTTCGATTCATCAATCGTGACCGGGCTGAAGGGCAGCCGATGCGTAAGATGAGAATGGTCATGAATAATGATTTGACTAAAGGAGGGCACCTTAGTTCACAACCTATGGGTGCGCTTTTCAATTATGTAGCCGAGGATCCTGAAACAGGTAAAGATAAAGTCATCAATTTTCCAGTTCTAAAAGAAAATCCTTACAAGTCTGACCTTGAGAAACTTGGAGAAATGCTGGAGCATTTCAAGCCGGAGCTTATGGTCTTTGGCAAAAGCATGTTTATCTACCAGGAGCCCATAAGCTTTGTCTCTGACCTTGTTAAAGATTGGGATGTTCGGCCTGTAATCATGTATGATATGGCACATGTTTTAGGTCTGTTTGGAACTTTTCAGAGGCCACTGGAAGAAGGGGCTGATGTAATTACAGGAAGCACACACAAGACTTTTTTTGGCCCTCAGAGAGGTGTGATTGCAGGAAACTTCCCGAAAGGCAGCCCATTGCGCAAATTATGGTTGGATATAAAAGGCAGGGCCTTCCCTGGTTCAACAAGCAATCATCATCTGGGTACTTTACTCGGCCTTCTGATGGCTTCCTATGAAATGAGCGAGTTTAGAGAAGAATTCCAGAGGCAGGTTCGAAACAATGCCAAGGCTTTTGCTCGTGCCTTGAATGATAAGGGAATTCCAGTCGAAGGAGATGAGAATGACGGGTTTACAGAAACTCACCAGGTTCTCATTCGCATCAGAAAATACGGCCACGGAATGCATATTGCAAGAAAGTTGGAGGAGAACAATATTTTGACCAATTACCAAGCACTGCCAGATGATGAGACATTTCTCGAGCCGAGCGGGATTCGGATGGGAGTTCAAGAAATGACACGCTTCGGGATGAAGGAAGAAAATTTTAATATACTTTCAAGCCTTATTGCAGACGTTATTATAAAAAACAGGAATGTAAAAGAAGAGGTGAAGAAATTCCGCCAGAACTTCCTCCAGATGAAGTACTGCCTTTCTGTCAAGGCGGCTATTCCCATAGCATCAAGGATAATTCAGAGCATTTTCCCCTATCCTGAATTTGTAGATTTGCTCGTTGAGAATTTTGAAAAAAACCTTTAGATAAGAACTGGCTTTTATTGACGAATAGATACTTTTTCTGTCAGAATAATTCGAAAAGAGGTAATCTAATATGAAAATTTTAATTATTGGGTCTGGAGGAAGAGAGCATGCTCTTGCTTGGAAAATATCTCAGAGTTCCCGGTTAGAAAAGCTCTACTGTGCACCAGGGAATGCCGGAACGATGAGTATCGCAGAAAATGTACCCCTGGGTGCTTCTGACATCCAGGGGCTTTCGGATTTTGCTTCCAATGAGAAGATTGATTTGACGGTTGTAGGACCTGAGCTCCCTTTGATTCTGGGTATTGTTGATGAATTTGAAAAGAAAGGCTTAAAAATTTTTGGTCCTGACAAAAATGCTGCTGAGCTTGAGGGAAGCAAAGTGTTTGCCAAACAATTTATGGAGCGCCACAAAATACCCACTGCCAAGTTTAAAGTTGCTGAATCTTTAGAACAGGCAATGGAGATCTTGAAATCAGAGGAGTTTTATTTCCCGCTGGTTGTGAAAGCAGATGGACCGGCTGCTGGAAAAGGTGCAATAGTATGTAGAAACTTAAAAAGAGCAGAAGAGGCTGTAAACCTAATCATGGTTGAGAAGAAATTCAGCGATTCAGGGAAAAGAGTTGTTATCGAGGAATTCTTGACAGGGAAAGAAGCCTCTTTCATCGTTATTTCAGATGGAGTAAAAGTGCTTCCTTTTGTTACTACCATGGACCATAAGCCTGTTTTCGATGAAGATAGGGGCCCCAATACAGGAGGAATGGGAGCGATTTCCCCTTCACCGTTTATCGACAAAGAGCTGTTTCATGAAATAGTGAAAACCATCGTTTTTCCAACCATAACCCGTATGCTTGAAGAAGGGAGAAAAATCAAAGGTGTTCTCTATGTAGGATTGATGCTGACAGAACAAGGGCCTAAGGTTCTTGAATACAACTGCCGGTTTGGAGATCCGGAGACTCAACCCCAGATGCTAAGGATGGAGAGTGACCTTGTGGATGTTCTCCTTGCATCGGTGGAAGAGAACATCCTCGAAAAGGAAATTCAGTGGAGTCATCAACCTGCTGCCTGTGTGGTTATTGCTTCAGGAGGATACCCGATTAAATATGAAAAAGGCAAGAAGATAGAAGGTATGGAGGAGGCCGCAAAATTTCCTGGCGTTTTTGTCTTTCATGCTGGGACAGAGTTTAAAGATGGAGAATACTACACGAGTGGGGGAAGAGTCCTGGGAGTATGTGCATCTGAGAAAACCTTAGAAGAGACCATGGACAAAATCTACAAGGCTATTTCCAGGATTTATTTTGAGGCCATGCATTGGCGCCGAGATATTGGTGCTGGGGGAGAAGAGGAATGATAAAAGCTGCAATTTTTATCGGAAGCGATTCAGATTTTGAAGTCGCCAAAGGAGCGATAGAAATATTCAAAGAGTTTGACGTTCCTTTTGTGTTCGAAGTAACTTCTGCCCATCGTTCTCCTGAGCGGTTACTCGAACTCATAAAGTCTTTTGAAGAAAAAGGTGCAGAAATCTTCATCGCTGTGGCTGGCAAAGCAGCTCATCTGGCAGGTGTAGTTGCTGCACACACTATCTGTCCAGTCATTGGTGTGCCTGTAAGGGGTTCCTCTCTAAATGGTCTTGATTCCCTTCTTTCCACCGTTCAGATGCCTAAGGGTGTTCCCGTTGCGTGCATGGGGTTAGGAAAGTCAGGAGCAGTAAATGCTGCTCTCTTGGCTATTCAGATTTTAAGCTTAAAGGACAAATCTTATGAAGGAAAGATGAGAGAATATCGGGAAAGAATGGCTTCCAGTGTTGAAAGTAGTTCAAAAAAAATTAAGGAAAATTTATGACCTCTTTTTCCATCAAAACCTTTGGATGCCGTGTTAATCAAGCAGAGGCCTTTTCTTGGGCGAATGAATTTCAGAAGCATGGGTTAGAGTATAAAAAAGATTTTTCCCAGAGTGATTTGGTTCTTATAAATACTTGTACCCTTACAAGCCGTGCGGACAGCGATGTGAGAGGTTTTATAAAGAAAGTAGGGCGTTTAAACCCAAAGGCTCGATTGATTATTACAGGATGTTATGCAGAGCGGGAACCTGAAGAGCTTATTAATAACTCCCAGGTCTATCGAGTGTTTTCTAACACAGAAAAAGGAAATCTGGCTGCCGAAGTCCTTTCTGTTGCAGATGACAATAAAGCGACATCGATTCTTCCTTTCCGCTCCCGCGCTCTTGTAAAAATCCAGGACGGCTGCAATTTCCGGTGCAGTTTTTGTATTATTCCTAGTGTAAGGGGTAGAAGTGTTAGTGTTGAAAAAGAAGAAATCCTTAATCAAGTAAGGGAATTTATAAATCAGGGGTTTAAAGAGATTGTTCTTACTGGAATACATCTCTGTTCTTATGGCCTTGACCTGGAGCCCAGAGGTTCTTTTATAGATTTGCTTCAGGAAATAGAAAATCTGGATGGTTTTGGAAGGATGAGGCTGAGTTCACTCGATCCTCGATTTTTGAACCCTCCCTTGCTCAAACATATAACCTCGAGTGAAAAAATTTGTCCCCACTTTCACCTCTCCTTGCAGAATGGCTCTGATGAGATTATCCATCGTATGGGAAGAAAGATCGATGTGGGGAATTATCGGCGAATCTTGGCTTATTTGCGTCAGAAATCTCCTTTGGCTTCCTTAGGGGCAGACATTATAGTAGGCTTTCCTGGCGAATCCGAAGCTGATTTTGGAAAAACTTATAGCTTCTTAAGACAATCCCCTTTGACTTATTTTCATGTGTTTTCCTATTCTGCCAGGCCAGGAACTACAGCTTCAAAATGGATCCAAATCGATAATAAGAAGAAAAAAGAAAGAGCTTCCTTTTTGAGAAGTCTGTCTCAAGAGAAAAATGTGAATTTTCGAAGGCGTTTTAAAGACAAAGAATGCGAAGCCATAATTATAAAAAAAGGGAAAAAAGGGGCACAAGTTTTGACTGCCAATTATATCAAGGTTTTTATTCCATACTGTCCTGAAGAAGAAAAAAGAGAAATAAGAGTTAAGATAACACGAGTAACTCATAACGAGACTATAGGGCAAATTGTATAAGAAGCTCGAATGTAATTATAGTAAGGAGTAAGGAGTAAGAAGTAAGGAGTAGAGAGAAAGATTAATTATTAGGCTTTGAAATCAGGGACATGTACCGATTTTCTGAAATCGGTAACGTGTCCCTTGATTTCTGTATATTAATGAATAAGATTATTATTCTACCAAAAGAGATTTCCCAGAAAATCGCTGCTGGAGAAGTTATCGAGAGGCCGTTTTCTGTGGTCAAAGAACTGGTGGAGAACTCCATGGATGCTGATGCTTCGGAAGTAGCAATCGAACTTTTACAGGGTGGGAAAAAACTAATAAGTGTTACGGATAACGGCCAGGGAATGAGTCGAGAGGATTCCCTTGTTTGTTTCCAAAGACATTCCACAAGCAAGATTTTTAAAGAAGATGATCTGAACCAGATCGCAACCTTGGGTTTTAGAGGAGAGGCGCTTCCCAGTATTTCTGCGGTCTCACGAGTGGTTTTAAAAACTTGTGAGAAAAAAGAAGAAAAAGGCACTCTGGTAGAACGAGAAGGAGAAAAGCTTGTTCGAGTCTCTGACATTGCATTTCCTCAAGGCACGGGTGTTGAAGTACGGGATCTGTTCTTTAATTTACCTGCAAGGAAGAAATTTCTCCGATCTGATAAATCAGAGCTTTCACAGATTGTAAAATTTTTAACTCAGATTGCACTCGCCTATCCAGGCGTAAGATTTTCTCTCACTCATGGAAACAGGGTTGTGTTTAATTATCCATCTGTCAGGGGTCTGAGAGAGAGAATTTTTCAGATCTACGGCAAATCCCTTTTGGAAAACCTTATAGAAGTAAATCATGAAGAACACGAGAGAAGATTGTATGGGTATGCATCCTGTCCGCCTTCTGGGCGTAGAGATAGAAGCAGGCAGATATTTTTTGTGAACAAACGGTCAGTCAAGGATAAAATACTACAGGCTGCATTGAATCAGGCATACAGAGGTTTTTTGGAAAAAGACCATTTTGCCGAAGCCTTTCTTTTTCTCAGCATTCCTTACACAGAAGTCGATGTAAATGTTCATCCTGCAAAGGCAGAGGTAAGATTCAAGGATTCTCGTCCCATTTTCCTGCTGGTGCACAGAAGTGTAGAGCAATCTGTGCTAAAACAGATGGGAATAAAGCAGATTTATCCTTCTCAGCATGAAGAAAAAGCGAGTTACAGAATCGAAGAGAAAAGTCTTTCACCCCTCTTTAAATACACCGGAGAAAGTAGGGTGGAGGTTGAAGATTTATTTACTCCTTTCGGGAGAGAGGAAAAGGCATATCCCCGCGTCTTAGGGCAGTACCTGGATACTTACATTGTGGCATCGGATGATGAAGGTATACTCATAATCGACCAGCACAATGCCCATGAGAGAGTTCTGTTTGAAAAATACGATGAGACCGACCAAGAAAAGAGATGGCCTCGAAAATTAACGCTTCTTCCAGTCCTTTTCGAACTTTCTTCTTCTCAAGTTTTGAGTTTTGAAAACAACCGACCCTTGCTGGAAGAGGCTGGTTTCAGAGTGGAAAATATGGGGGGGAAGAGCTTTGTGTTGAAAGAGTATCCTGACATATTTAAAGAAGAAGAGGCAAAAGAGATTTTCCTTTCTCTTATTGAGGAGATAAAAGAAGAGAGAATCAAGGATAAAAAGAAGAAGCTTTTGGCTACACTAGCCTGCAAAACAGCTGTTAAGGCGGGCGAGCCTCTGTCATTCGAAAAGATGAATTATCTTGTTGAGGAACTTTTCAAGACCTCTAATTCCTCCCTCTGTCCGCATGGAAGGCCAATAATGATCAAGATCGATAGACGCGAAATCGAGAAAGGAGTGGGAAGATAACTGTTTCCATTTTTCCACAAATAAGTGTATTATAATTGATCCAGATTAAGATAGCAGCGGGGAGTGGCGCAGCCCGGTTAGCGCGCCTGCCTTGGGAGCAGGAGGTCGTCGGTTCAAATCCGATCTCCCCGATAATAAATCAGAAATAGGCTTTTCCTTTTTTAACGGAATAGACTGTAATAGAGCGCGCCTGTAGCTCAGTTGGATAGAGCAGCTGCCTTCTAAGCAGCGGGTCGGGAGTTCGAGTCTCTCCAGGCGCGCCATCTAATCCCCTTATTTTTCAATAGTTTTCTTTGGATGTGATTTTCAATTAGCCTATGCCATTTTAAACTCTTTTGATACCAAAATGTCAAAAGAGCGTCAAATCTATAATTGTATCAATAAAAATGCTTCTCCCTATTTAAGAATAGGCACAACAAATTTCCCGGAATAAATGAGCGCTACTTTGAAATAAATTTTTTAATAACAGAACGCTGGTCTGTCACGCCGGAGGTCGCGAGTTCAAGTCTCGTCGGCCCCGCCAGATAACATCTTTGTTTCCAGCAATTTCCTATATTTCAAGATGATGCCCATTAAGCCTATATTTCTCCACAGTCAGGGATGACTTCCAACTTGCTACACTCAAGAATTTGGCTTATGGCTTCGCCACGCTCGTCAGGTGCGATCGGCTCGTAAAGCCAATTACGTTACTTAACCTTTAAATATTCTCCTTCAAGGCTAGGCCTATTAATCTGTAGAGGTGATTTCAGAAGTAAAAAATCCCCCCCCAAATCATCTCTATAGGCGATTGTCTAATTCTTACATCGTGCT
>DAOVDU010000092.1 GCA_030669305.1 Candidatus Aminicenantota bacterium | reverse complement strand
GCCTGTAAATAGTGAACTCCATTTGCCCACTCTTTCCATTCTCTCAGATGAATATATTTCCGAGGAACATTGAGTTTTTTATCCAAAGGGAGGGAATGGATATCAAGCCAAACAGGACAATGCGCTCTTTCCTTTATTTTTTGCCAATCTTCAAATTCGATATCGAACCCGGAATTGAGGACCAAAACAAGTATTCCCATCCCGGGCAAGTCTTTGATGACTTGAGAAAAATTTAAAGGAGGAACAACAGATTCTAAGACTTCGACTCTCTCTCCTTTTTCAGGATAATAAAGATGGACATTGTTGCCAAGCCCAGGAACATGGCGTATGCCCTGTCTTTGAAGAGTGGGCCATTTCTCGATGATCTTTTCCACATCCTGGACTAATTCCTGGCTGAGGTTGGTGTAAAGAAACACTTCCTTCTTCAGACCACATAAAACAGCAGCCTGATAGAGAATACCGCCCAATCCCTCGAATTTACTCCCTGATTCATACGTGATCACATCATGTGTAATTGTTCCTATAAGTCCAAAATTTCTACGCAATTCTTTCCTCTTTCCTTTTATAACTCCCAGTTATAAAATTTGCAATTTTTATAAATTTTATTACTGTGTGTAATAAATATCAGTTTAGTCCGTTAGATCCGTTTTGTCCGTTACGTCCGTTTAGTCTGTTTAGTATGTTTAGTATGTAGAAATTAATTTAAAAATTAGGATCATCTCCCATTTAGTTGCAAAAATGAATGCCTTTATTTTTAGAATGACATAAAGGGACGTGGATGAAAGCTTAATTATATGTCTCTTATATTATTTTGCAACTTTTTGGGAGATGAACCGGTTTTTTTTAATTCAACTTCAAGCTTTAATCCAATATCTATTCTTGCCTTAAACCTTCAACCTTAAACCTTAAACCAGTTCTCAGTTTTGAGTTCTTTACGACTTACGGCTTACGAAATTCAGTTTTGAGTTTTTTTGCATGGTTTATGATATATTATTGAATCTGGCAATTAGGGAAAAAGAATGGATGAATTAAAACCTAAGGCAAAAAAGTTAATCAATGAATTCAAGGGTAATAATTACATCTATGGAACCGGATGTTTAGAGAGGATCAATGAGATCACATCTACTTTTGGGAAAAAAGTCCTGTTGATAACAAGCCTTCACAAACGAGATCCTGATAACTATAAAAAAATAATCCATTCCTTAACAAAATCAGGAATAGAAATAATAGGACACACTTTATCTGCAAGACCGAACTCGCCTATAGAAGATGTCCTCATGATGAAAGAGGCTATTCTGGCATCAAAGCCGGACTGTGTGGTTGCGGCCTCAGGAGGTTCCGGAATCGATGCAGCAAAAGCTGCCATTGTCCTGGCCAATTTAGGAGGAAACCTTGAAGATTATTTTGGCGTGGGAAAAGTAACTGAAAAACTGAGCGAATCTCGGAAAGAGCTTCTCCCCTGCATTGCTGTCCAGACAGCTTCTGGCTCAGCCGCACACCTCACAAAATACTCCAATATTACAGATTTTAAGATTTATCAGAAAAAGATCATCGTTGATGAAGCCATTGTTCCTCCCAAGTGCCTTTTCGATTACAGCCTAACAAAATCAATGTCAACCTCATTCACGTGCGACGGGGCTTTTGACGGCCTGGCCCACTGCCTAGAAGTCTACTACGGGGCAAGCTCTCAGTCATTCGAGAAAATCCAGGATATTGCATTGACTGGAATAGAGCTCATCATAGCTTTCCTGGAGAGCACGGTGGATAATCCGAGTGGCCTCGAGGCCAGGGAAGCTCTCGGCCTGGCGACCGACCTCGGTGGTTATGCCATCATGATCGGCGGCACAAACGGTGCCCACCTCACGAGCTTTTCTCTTGTGGACATTCTCAGCCACGGTCGAGCCTGTGCCATACTGAATCCTTATTACACAGTATTTTTTTCACATGCGATTCAAAAGCAGCTCAAACATTTGGCTGAGCTTTTTTCAAGATACGGCCTGATGAAACAAGAAGCTTTATCACTCAGAGGCAGAGAACTTGGATTGGCTGTTGCCCAGGGAATTATAGCGCTAAGTAAACGAATGGAGTTTCCAACTACATTGGGAGAAATCGAGGGAATAACTTACGCTCACCTTAAAAAAGCCCTTCAGGCTGCCAAGGATCCACAGCTTTCCATGAAACTCAAAAACATGCCCATCCCTTTGACGGCTGACATGGTGGATGAGTATATGGCCCCTATCCTGGAAGCAGCCATGAGCGGCAATTTCAGCGTTATAAAAACCTTGGATATCGTAAGTCGTAAGACGTAAGCCGGGAGCCGAAATAATGGTTTAAGGTTTAATGTTTAAGGTTTAAGGCAAGAGACAGAAGCCGGAAATCGTAAGCCGAGAAAACTGGGAAATGGTTTAAGGTTTAAGGCAAGAATAGAGATTTGTTTAAGGCTTAATCTTAATTTAAAAACCTTAAACATTAAACCTTAAACCTTAAACTTACTTTAAGGAGTCCGGATATAACTGATATGATAGAAATCATTTTTGATTTAGGTCACAAAAGCTTCCCTGTACGAGTACCGGAAAATGCCGATATCCTTCAGATGGGAAAGGCTTTTCTTCTTACAAATCCTGAGGAGAAAATCCGCAGCGCACTTAAAAACCCTACAGATTGCCTTCCTCTTAAAGAACTGATTCACAAAAAACTTCAATCCAATCCAGAAGCAAAAGCAGTTGTTGTGATTTCTGATAACACACGCCCTGTACCTTATTCTGGAGAATCAGGGATTCTTTTTCCTCTAGTGGATGAAATGATAAAAGCAGGCCTTCACCCCTCCCATATTCGTCTTCTTGTAGCAACCGGAACTCATCGGGCAATGAGCGAAGAAGAACTCAGAGAGATGCTCGATCCCAGGATTTTTAGCCTTGGTGTCCATTTATCCAATCATGACTGCCGAAACACAAGCGATCTGGTATCAATCGGGAAGACAAAACTTGGAGGCGAAATTCTTATAAACCGATATTATGTGGAAAGCGATATAAAGATTCTCACCGGCCTTGTGGAGAGCCATTTTATGGCCGGAGTCTCAGGAGGCCGAAAATCCATCAGCCTTGGAATCCTGGCGGAAGATTCTACCTATATCCTCCACAGCGGGCCTGTACTCGCTTCCCCAAAAGCAAGGGATCTAGTTCTGGAAGGAAATCCTGTTCATGAAGAGGCACTAAAAATCGCAAGAATGGCTGGCTGTGACATGATTGTCAATGTCACTCTTGATTCAAACTACAGATTGACTGGAGTTTTTATTGGAGACCTGGAAAAAGCGCATCTTGAAGCGGTTGAAAAGCTTCGAACCTATGCGGCCATCCCCGTAGGAAAAAAGTACGACCTTGTGCTTACGCATGCAGGTTTTGTGGGTGTCAATCACTATCAGGCAGCAAAAGGGGGCTTGATATGCGAGCCCTTGATCGAGAAGAGTGGAATTTGCATTCTGGCAGCTTTTCACACGGATAAAGATCCAATCGGAGGTTCAAACTATAAAAATATGATGCGTCTTCTAGGAAATGTAGGTACTGAAAAATTCCTTCATATGATTATGGACCCATCATGGACATTTGTTCCAGAACAATGGGAAGCCCAGATGTGGGCACGGCTCTTTGAGAAAACTCCTCCCGAAAACCTAATTTACTGCTCTTTTGAAATCCCTGAAGATTGTTTCTCCTGGCTCCCGGGTACAGACGCTAGAGCGCTTGTGGCGAAAACCGCAAGCCTCCAGGAACTTGTGGAAGAAGCCATAAAATGGGCTGTTGAAGAGCTCCGGAGGCGTTTGGGCAGAGAGCCTCAAATCGCAGTGCTTCCGGACGGCCCCTACGGCATTCCTGTGGGTCCTGTGGGGACATTTCCTTATTCTCTCAATATTGTGAAGTAGAGGGGTCGCGTCTCAACATTTGACATATTTCTTTATCCATTTAGCTTTTATACTAAGAACTATCTAAAAAAAGTCATCTATGAAAAAAATGTGATTGAAATGTCAAATGTTGAGACGCGACCCCTCTAGCTCCTTTAATTGTTGACGTAAACGTCAAATTTAATATACTGTTTAATAAATAATACAATATCTGACAATGGAAAAGTTAAGCAGTAAAAAAGAAGCTGAAATTTGGGTTATTGGCGGCAGCAAAGGAGGAACAGGAAAGACTTTTATCGCCAGCATTATCGGCACCTATTTGGCAAGAAAGGGAAAGAAAGTCATCTTAGTAGACGCTGACCTGGGAGGGGCAAACCTCCATTCATTATTCGGTATCGAGCGCCCAAAAAAATCTCTAACGAATTTTTTTGAAACAAAAGCCCCCCTGAATGAGCTCTTGGTAGAGACCGGAATAGAGAATATGTCCCTGATAACCGGAGACATTCACTCCCTCGCCTCTGATAACATTAAATACACTCAAAAACTTAAATTATTCAGGCATATTAAAAAATTAAACACACAATACGTCCTCATCGATGTCGGTGCTGGCACTCACAACAATGTCATCGATACTTTTCTTTTTGCTGATAAGAAAATCGCTGTTTTAGTTCCGGAACTTCTGGCGATAGAAAATATGTATCATTTTGTTAAAAACGCATTATTCAGAAAATTAAGAATGGCATTAAGAGCATATGATTTCAAGAGGATTGCTCACGAAACATGGGCAGACAGGGAAACAAAAAAGATAAGAAATCTTAGAGGACTTATTGACTATCTCATGGGTCTTCCAGATATCGGGGATATCATTCAGGAGGAGCTGTCCGACTTTAAGATTTGCCTCATCCTCAACAAAATAAGAAACAAACAAGATATATTTATTGGGGCATCTATAAAAAGCACCTTCACAAAGTATCTAGGGATAAGCACACAGTATGTAGGCTTTATGGAATATGACGATTCCATCTGGAGATCTATCCGCCAAAGACAGCCTTTTATGCCGAATCAATCCTCATCTCGTTTGACAAAAGAGATAGAACTTTTTACCGAGAATCTGCTCCGGGGAAAAGAGATGAGACTATTGAAGGGATGATTATGTCAAGAAAAGAGTACAAAAGATATTTTGAGACGCTCGAACTCACCCCTGGTGCTTCTTTGAAAGAGATAAAAAATACATATGAGTATCTAAAAAAATTATATTCTACTGACTCTGTCGAGATATCTCCAATCGCCGATGAATTCTTAGAGGAGAAAAGGCATGAGATATTCCAGCATATCGAAGAGGCTTATACTAAAATTTTAGCCCTTGTGGAAAAGGAAGCTTCTGAATCAACATATCACGAAGAATCATTCGATTCTTCCCTTTACTCTGAAGAAGAAAAGCAAGATAGTATATCATTTATTGAAAATTTATTAAAGCAAATAGGGTTTGTTCTTAGCGCGAAAAACCTGAAAAAAAGCTTTTATCACCGCCTTGTCGTCAAGGGGGTTGATATCGAAATCAGATCTGGTGAAATTATTGGCCTTCTGGGAAGAAATGGAGCAGGCAAAACAACAACATTTCAGATGATTGTGGGTTTGATTAAACCTGACAGCGGAGCGATCTTTCTGAACAAGAAAAACATTTCGCAGCATTCGACCTATCGAAAAGCCGAAGAAGGGATCTCTTATCTCCCTCAGGAAAATTCTGTCTTTCTAAAAGAAACCGTAGAGAATAACATCAAGTTAGTCCTTGAACTGCAAGACTACACGAAGAAGGAGCGAAAGAAAAAAACCAAACATCTCCTTGAGGAACTGGACCTTCTTCCGTTGGCCAAACAGCATGCTCACAGCTTATCCGGAGGGGAAAGAAGAAAACTTGAAATCTGCCGTTCCCTCGCTATCAAGCCCAAATTCCTGCTTCTTGACGAGCCATTTACTGGTATCGATCCTCTAACAATAGTCGAGCTTCAAAGAATCCTGGTAAAGCTTAGAAATAGAGGAATCGGCATTATCCTCTCTGACCACAATGTGCGTGATACTTTTAAAATCGCTAATCGCGCTTACATCATAGATGAGGGCGAAATACTTGTTGAAGGCAGTCCTCAGGAAATCGCTGCTGAAGAGATAGCCAAAGAAAGATTTCTAGGAAAAAACTTCAAGTTAGGTGATGAAGTGGAAATTTACTCTTCCTGAGTGAATAGGTGATCGCCCAACGTCTCTCCCAGGAAAACAAAAAAAAGAAAAAAATAAATAACTAAAAGTACAATGTAAAAAGCAGCGACGGACAGGATTGAGGCAGAAATTAACTGAAAAAGAGAGACCTCTACCACCCGAGAAGCTAGCCAGAGAGTAACAAGCCAGAGAGCTGCAATAAAAAGTAAATCAAAAACCCTAGATTTCAGCCAGAAAAAAAGCCTTGAGGGAGGCCGCTCTCTAACTTTCTTCTCCTTCTTCTCAATCATTCCGTCAAATAGAAGACTTTCCTGATCTACTCCTTCAGGAAGGCCCTTCCCGGTATCGGTTGGAGCAATCTCTTTATCCTCAACTTTCTCTTCCTCGTCTGTAATATCTTCTTCTTGTTCAATAGGTTCTTCTATTTGTATCTCTTCTTCGCTTTCCTCAGCATCTTTAACCTCGGGGGGAATAACTTCTCCTGGCTCAAGGGGTTCTTCTGTTGGTATCTCTTCTTCAGTATCATGAACCTCGGAGGGAGGCGATTCCTTGAGCTTCTCAGCCCAGGGAGGAAGCACGTCCCCTGTCTCCTGGGTTTCCTCCTTTATTTCCTCCCGATCTTTCCTTATTGTATCTAGGAATTTTTCAATATCTTCCTTCTCTTGCTCATCAGAATCGACGATCCCTTCAAGGTCTGCTGTTTTAAAATCTATCTCTCTTTTTTTGGCAGGAGTTTCTTCTGTCTTGTCCTCTGAAAAGATCATCTCTCCTAACTCCTTTTCTGTGTCTTCTTTATCAAGCGTCTCTTCCGGAACATCCTCTTCTGGTTTGTCTGGTTTGTCTGGTGGATGTGTTTTTTCTTCCTTTTCCTCTTTCGCTTTTTTCTTGGGAGTTGATTTTTTCTTTCTCAGTTTTCGTTTTTTTTCAGGCTCAGGCTTTTCTTCCTTTATCTTCTCTTCCTCTATCTTTTCTCCTGGGATTTCCTCATCAATAGACTCATCCTCAGGAAAAAGAAGCTGGGTACCACAGTTAGAGCAGTATTCCGCGCCTTCATCTATTATTGCCTTGCAGTAGGGGCACCTTTTAATTGCCATTACTTTATTTATAATGGGAAAAACCCATCTTGTCAATCAATTAAGTAATATCCTTTTTCTCCCATTGACATCTGAAGAAAAATCTACTAAAAATAGAAAAGGCTGGGCGATTAACTCAGTGGTAGAGTGCTACCTTCACACGGTAGAAGTCACAGGTTCAAATCCTGTATCGCCCA
>DAOVDU010000013.1 GCA_030669305.1 Candidatus Aminicenantota bacterium | reverse complement strand
GCGGAGGCGGGAATCCATAGCTATTACCCACACTTATTGAGAACTTACGTTTAAATATGCAAGAAAAGATGAAAGCGTGACAGGGGGATGTAGATGTTTGCAAAAGATAAAATAAAGTTGACAATATAATTTTAATATAATAAAAAAAGAAAAAGATGATAGAGAGGGTTATTCTTGGATGTATTCTTTCATATTTTTTAGGATCCATTCCTTTTTCCTACATCATTGCTAAAAAAGTTAAAGGCGTTGATATCCGGGTCGTTGGAGAGGGAAATGTTGGCGGACGTAATGTTTGGCACGTAGTAGGGAAAAAATATGGCATAATGGCTGCAATATTGGATATGGCTAAAGGATTATTAGCGTATTGGATTGGCTGTCTTCTCGGACTTGCTCCGTGGTGGATTTGGCTTTGTGGGTTATTTGTTGTGTTAGGTCATGATTTTCCCATTTTTCTTAGGGGCAGAGGGGGGAAGGGAGCTGCTTCAGCTATGGGGTTTTTAATCGGTATGCAGCCTTTAATCATTGGAATTTCTGCTATTTTGATGGGGGTATTTTATATTGTCTTGCGAAATTTTCATATTGCAATTGGAGTAGGCATGGGAAGCATTCCCATCCTATGGCGGGTAGTTCAAAAGAAATCATGGGAGGAGACTGCAATTTTGCTTTTATTTCTCCTCTTTCTGGGTTTTAAAAGACTTCTAGATGAGCCACATATGAAGAAGATAAAACAAGAGTCAGGCTGGTAAAGGGTCATGGAATATATTCAAGAGCTGATTCTATTTCTACTTCTTCTTATGTTTATTAATTTAATCCAGAATCTCAGAACGCTAAAAGAGCAGGAGAAGTTAAAGATTAGAAAGCCTTTATCCTTAATTTCTGTATTGATTCCAGCAAGAAATGAAGAAAGAAATATCAAAAACTGTGTTACGTCGATTCTAGAATCTGATTATCCTAATCTGGAAATCATTGTTCTTGATGACAATTCAACCGATAAGACTTATAAAATCGTAAGAAAACTTTGCCGTCTTAATAAAAATTTAAAGATCATCAAAGGCAAAAAGCTCCCTCAGGGTTGGAATGGAAAAAATTGGGCCTGCCATCAGCTCTCTCAAGTCGCTCGAGGCAAATGGTTTCTTTTTACTGATGCTGATACAATACATGCCCCTCAATCTATTTCCTTAGCTTTTGCTGCTGCTCAAGATAACAATTCGTCTTTTGTCACATACATCCCAGAGCTGATCACAAAGACGTGGGCAGAAAAATTGTATCTTCCTATCATCCATTTTGCCTTTTATGTTCTTATCCCCTTTAAACTAGTAAACTATTCAAAAAATTCACACCTTGCCTTTGGCATAGGCCCTTTTCTCTTAATATCAAAAAAAATCTATCTATCATTAGGAGGCTATGAGAAAATAAAAGCGGATATTGTCGATGACATTGCGTTAGCAAAACAAGTCAAAAAGAACGACGGTAAAATTTCTGTCCTTAACGGGACAAGAATCATGAAGGTACGGTTTTATACCTGTTTCAAAGAAATTTGGAATGGATTTTCAAAGAATGAATACGAGGCAATTGGAAATGCGCCCCATTATCTCGTAGGAATTTTCTTTGCTTGTCATTTTCTGTTTATTTATCCTTATCTTTCCTTATTGGTTGCGCTGACATCCAACAATAGTATCACATTGCCACTTTTCCAAGTGTTAACAATCTCAGTCATAAAAATAATCTTGTCCTTGAGATTTCATACGAGCATTACATATGGCCTACTCCATCCCTTTACCATAATTCTTGCTTTGTTAATTCTTCTTAATTCTTTTCGCCTTTCTTTTTTTAAGAAAAAATTTGAATGGAAGGAACGGTACTATCCAATCGAATAATTATGCTGATATCATAAAGACAAGTCAGAGGAGAGAAAGATAACTAGTCAAATAGTAAAAGAACTTAGAAAGCATGCTCCATTCACTGCATTTGGAGCAATCATAGGAATTCTTACAATTGTTATAATTATTCTTTTAAAATTGCTTCCCCAGGTTTTCGAGATTTCCTCAACTATATTTTACATTCTACATCCAACTCATGTGGTCTTAAGTGCAATTGCTACTACTGCAATGTATAGGCTGCACAGGCCTGAGTGTAAAATATTGAATGGAATCGTGATTGGTTACATTGGCTCGATTGGCATCGCTACATTGAGTGATTCAATAATTCCTTATTTAGGCGAATGGCTGCTTAATCTACCGAACAGGGGAATTCATATTGGCTTTATTGAAGAACCGTTGCTGACAAATTCCGCGGCATTCATAGGAATTATAATTGCTTTTATAAAACCAACAACTAAATTTCCGCATTCTGGCCACGTATTACTTAGCACATGGGCGTCTCTATTCCATATCATCATGGCCTTAGGCCAAGCTCTAGATTGGATTATATTTCTTCCTATATTTATATTTTTATTCCTTGCAGTCTGGGTCCCTTGTTGTACAAGTGATATAGCATTTCCTCTTTTATTCATTCCAAAAAAAAGTTAAATATAATGGTATTTATTTTTTTCATTTAGTATTATTCCTTAAACATTAAACATTAAACATTCAACTCTAAACCAATTTCTACTCTTGCTTTAAACATTAAACATTCAACCTTAAACCAGTTTAGGGGGGTGGTTTTGAGTTTTTGTTTTTGTTTATGCTTTGGACACTACAGCTGTTAGTTTTTGCAAGGTGTTTTCGAAAATTGAGTAGGCTTTATCTCCGTATAAGCAGAAAATTATTTCTTTGGGGTAATCATACTTTTCGATAAAATCCATTGCAGTTTTTAACATGATTTCACTACATTTCCGGATAGGGAAATGAAAGATCCCGGTGCTGATCGCAGGGAATGCGATATCTTTTATTTTCTTCTTTTTTGCTATCATGAGGCTGTTTAGAGTAGCTTTGGTTAATTTTTTATTTTCATCTCCTTCTCCGTAGACAGGGCCTACAGCATGGATAACATATTTGGACTTTAAATTGCCAGCTCCTGTAATCACAGCCTCTCCAACTTCTATGGATCCGATTTTGTTGCACTCTTCCTGGATAGAATGTCCCCCAAAATTCCGGATGGCTCCCGCAACACCTCCTCCCAGAATTAGAGATTTGTTTGCAGCATTAACCACAGCTTCCACATCAAGAAGAGCAAGATTTCCCTCAACAAGCTTTATTTTTCTTCCGTTGATAATCCATTCCTTCATTTTCACCACCATATAGTATTTTCGATTGTGCTGACTATATAATTTCAGCTCCATAAATTTTTTCCATTCTTTCTAAAGCAAATTGGTGTGCTTTTTGGTCAAAATCAGCAACACCGTTTTTGTAGACAATGACGCTTAAGTCACGGTTTCGCAAATCTCCCACAGTATCCATGACACAGATAGAAGTGCAAACCCCGACAACATGGACTTCTCCTATATTTTTATCTTTTAGGGTTTGATCAAGATTTGTGTGATAAAAAGCACTATAGCGGTTTTTTTTTATGATCACATCTTTTTTTCCTATGAAGAATTCATCGATAATTTCCGCACCCGTGGTTCCATTGACACAATGTCTTGGGAACATTTTAAACTCTAAATCTTCTTCCTTGTGAGAATCGCAGATAAAAACAATTAAATTTCTGTTATTGTGGAATTCTTCAATTTTTTTCTTAACAAAAGGTATGATTTCTCGGGAAGCATCTCCACAATAGAGCGCACCATCCTTATTAATAAAATCTTTTAGCATGTCGATAATAAAAAGAGCTTTCATTTTCTTAGTTCTCTTTCAACAATTTCTTTCAATTCACTGCCTAGTTTTATCGCTTTTTTCCTAAGTAAGCTAGCTTGCTGTTTTATTTTTAATCTGAATTCCTTATCCTGGATATCTGGAAGGTTAATTTTGACATTGTAATAAGCCCCTTCAGCCGCTGCGAGAGCGGTTAAACCAGACACACCTGCATCGCTTATGGAATTCTTATTTCCTTTTTGAGCAACTTCCTTAGCCAGCTTTAAGGCTTTAACGCTTTTTTTAATAACTCCAAATGGAACTAAAGTGGCTTCTTTGTATGCTTCCTCTATAGCGAAAATTCTTTCTTCTTTCTGATCATCGGTTTTTTTTGGCATTTTAAATGCCTCTATGACCTTGTTAAAAGCCATTGTATCTAAATCCACATCTCTCAAAAAATTGCCTTTTAAGGTCTGGGCAGCTTCAGCTATTTTTTTTATTTTTTTCTGAACACCTTCATAGCCTTTTTTCCCAACTGTAAGATTGGAGACCATGGAAGAAAGTGCTGCTGACAGGGCTCCGCATAAGGCTGCAGTGCTTCCTCCTCCTGGAGCAGGGGAGTCCATAGAAAGTTCATTGGTGAACTCGCGCAGATTAAGATCGATAAGGGAATTCTCTACTTCTTTGAACTGGTATTCAATAATCTTTTTTTGGGGGTCAAAGGGAGCAACATCGTTTAAGCCTAAAGAAATAGCTGCTGTTTTAATAAGTTCTTCTTCAGGGATTCCCGGGCTTTTCCCCTGTTTTGTGAGATAATACTTTCCAGCCATGAGCATGGCTTCCTTGGGAATTAGGCCGACCAGTTCGCTTCCAGTAACGCGCAGTCCGATCTTTTCTGCCTCTTTGATCGTTTTATCGAAGACAAGGTGAGGAGGGGAAATTTTATAATTAGTGAAATTAATAGAAATTTGGGCAATTCCATAATCTTCGATGTACCATCCTACAGCCTTAACTTCTTTAAATTTACCTGGTTTTTTGATGGCTTTTCCTTTTTCATCTCTTATAATATTTCCATCTTTATCTCTTTTTGCACGCCCTTTTTCCCTTATATTAAGTGCAATATGCTGTGCAAGTTGTCGGTCCCTTGTATTTAGGTTTATATTGTAGGCTATTAAAAATTCCCTAGCTCCGATAACTGTAGCTCCCGCTTTTGCATTATAAACAGGCTTCCCGTAGTCTGGAGCCCATTCAGAATCCTTTAATTTTTCCTGGAGTCCTTCATATTCTCCAACTCGAATGTTTGCAAGATTCTTTCTTTCTGGTCTCTGGGCTGCTTCTTCATATAAATAAACCGGAATATTGAGTTCTTTCGCTACTCTATCTGATAATTCATGGGTAAGTTTGATACAATCCTCCATTGTTACCTCAGAGACAGGGACGAAAGGACAGACATCTGTAGCACCTATGCGGCTATGTGCTCCTTTGTGCTTTCTCATATCAATGACTTCAGATGCTTTTTTTATGGCTTTGAATGCAGCTTCTTTAACTCCTTCAGGAGTTCCGATAAATGTTACAACCGTTCGGTTTGTCGATTCACCAGGATCAACGTCAAGAAGAGTGACATGAGGTGTGGATTCTATTTCTTTAGTAATTGTCTTGATTTTTTCGAGGTCTTTTCCTTCACTAAAATTGGGTACACACTCAACAAGTTTCATTTATTTTCTCCTCTCGATATATTGTACTGGTATATTCCTTTGCGGTTATACACCTCCAATTTTTCAAACCCTCCAAGGTAGTCAATGATGTTTTTATTCCCAATAATAATAACCACTGGAGAAAGAAGTGGATGTTTTTTTTCTATTTTTGATACTGTATCTGAATTGATAAATTTTATGTTTTCCAAATATTTATTCCAGTGCTTCTCACCAAGATTACATGCCTGGATCTCAGAAATTTTAGAAGAAAGTTTATCAATAGTTTCAATTTTTAAAGGGAAATTTCCAATCAAATAGGATTTGGCTTGTTCTATCTCATAACTTGGGATTTTCTCTTTAGTAATTTTCTCGATTTCCTTTAGAATTTCAATAATTGAAGCATAACTCACTTCAGGCCTCACTCTGGCTTTAACAATGAAAATTCCGCAGGACTTGAAGAACTCAAGCTCGCTGAAAGCATGGTATGCATATCCTTTTGATTCTCTTAAATTCATAAAGAGCCTGCTGTTAGGTGTTCCTCCCAAAACCTGGTTTAGTATTAAAAAAGGGAAGAAATCAACATCGGTTATAGGGAAAATGATGTTTCCCATGTAAATTGTGGCATCCTTAGCTTGAGGAAGGTCAACAAAACAGATCTTTAATTCTTCAAGGGGGTCAGGAGGAGGAATAAAACGATATTCCAGATCTTTTTTCTTCCAAGATTGAAGATAGCTGCTGACCTTTTTTGAGGCTGTCTGGAGATTGAGATTGCCTGTTAAGACAAGCTTTGCATTATTTGGTATGTAGAATTTATTAAAGAATGAAAGAATATTTTTTTGGTCGATTTTTTTTATAATATCTTCATTATAAGCCATGTTTTTGTATGGATGATCTCTGAACAATATTTGAAAAAAAAGTCTTCTGGCTAAAAATTCCGGGTCTGTGCTCTTCATTACAAGATCATAAAACATGGATCTTTCTACATTTCTAATTTCTTGCTTTGGGAATGTAGGCTGGAGAATCATTCTGCTAAGAATCTCCAAAGCATCATCCAAGTAGTCCTCCAGGAATGAAAATGAAAAGATAGAATAGTCAGGATATATGGAAGACGAGAAATTTCCTCCAATGGATTCAATTGCTTCCTCAATTTCTGAAGAGGAAAGATTTAACGCTCCTTTGTTAAGCATGTTAGCTGTGATTGTGGCCAAACTTGGCAGGCTTTTCGGAGACGAGCTTTCTCCTGCTAATATGATCAAACGCAAGCTGATAGCTGGAAGGTTCTCACGACGAACGACAGATAGAGAGAGCCCATTGGACAGAGTAGTAGATTCTATGTCAGGAAGGTTGAGCTCTGGAAGAGGTTCAGGATAAGGAGGAGATCTTCGAAATCTTTCTTGAGAAACAAGTGGAGTCCCCCAGGTCAGTAGAAAAGATAGAAGAATAAAGATTGATAGTTTTAAACTGCAAAAAACTCTAAGATTTATCTTCATTTTATCTTTATATTGATAAGAATTTTCTCTTCGCCTAAGTATTTGTTTATTATTCGTGTAACATCATAACGTGTTATAGAAAGGAAGCGATCTAAATCTTCCGGTATATCATCTAAGCTCTTTCGCGTTAGAAAGCCTTCTGTTAAGAAAATGGCTTTATTGAGCGAAGTTTCAAATTGCTTTATATAATCCATTTTGAACATATTTTTTGATTTTATAAGTTCTTTTTCTGATATCAAATTAGATTTAATCTTGTTTATTTCCGAAAAAATCGCCTTTTGACTTCGTTCCTTTAATATTTCATTGTTGTTAATCACAAATATTTTAAATGCGGCAAGATCGAACTTTTTTTCAATACCACCACTTAAATCCAAAGCTATCCGGTCTTTTTTAATTAGTCTTCTATAAAGACGTGAAGTCTGCCCTCGTAATAGAACATATTCAAGAATTGATAGGGCATAATAATCCTCAGTGTAAGGTGAACAAATTCTATAACCGAGGCGAAAAGCAGGGGAAGAAGCAAGAGAGTTTTCTATAGTAATATTTGTGCTTTTTGTTTCTAAAACTTCAGGTAGAGCAAGTGGCGGGGTTTTTTTTCCTTGAGGAATTTTCTCAAAATATCTTCGTATGAGTTGTATTGTTTTTCTTTTATCAATGTTTCCAGATATACAAAGGACAGCATTGTTTGGTGTGTAATAAGTGGAATAAAATTTTTTTACATCTCCGATTGTAATCTCTCTTAAATCAGCTTCGTCCCCGATAACAGGGTGATTATAAGCAAAATCAGGGAAAAGAAGTCGGTCAAAGTATAATGAGCTTTCCAGATAATGATCAGATGTTTTCCTGTGACGAATTTCTTCGATAAGTGCCACCTTAGCTCGTTCTACTTTAGAAGTAAAAATCTCTAGAGATTTCATCCTGTCAGATTCAAGCCATAATACTAAAGCAAGCTGATTTGAAGGTACAGTTTGGTAAAACATTGTTTTATCTTCAGTTGTCGTCGCATTCAGCTCTCCCCCGATCCTGTGGATAAAGTTTATATGTTGCATCTGACCGATATTCTTTGAACCTTGGAACATCAAATTCTCCATCAGATAGGCTAAACCTATTTTCCCAGGTTTTTCATTGATAGAGCCAACATGATAAGCGATAACAATAGAAACAAGAGGCAATGAATAATCTTCAGAAAGAATAACTTGCAGGCCGTTTCTTAATATGAATTGAGTTACTGGAAAAGGGAGGTCTTTCTTCTGTTGAGCTATTGCTGAAGAACTGCCCAAAAAGAGAATCATGATTAAGCTAATAAAACATGATCTTCTCTTTGACATAATATTACTGTTCCAATTTTATTTTAAGGGATTTAAAAATAACATAAATAGGAATGTAAATTCAAATTGATAAGCTTTAATTCTTTGTTTGAAGCTAAAAAATACATTGAAAATGAAATTTTTTTATGTTACTTTTTTTGCTCATCGTCTTTCTATACTATCCTTGCAAAGGAGGTTGATTGTGAGTAAAGAGGGAAGATATCTATTTACTTCAGAATCTGTGACAGAAGGTCATCCCGATAAGATTTGTGACCAGATCTCAGATGCCATACTCGATGATCTTATCAAACAAGACTCCAAGAGCCGGGTTGCTTGTGAAACTTTGGTAACAACTGGACTTGTTCTTATCGCTGGAGAAATAACCAGTAAGGGTTATTGTGAGTTCCAAAGGATAGTCAGGAACACAGTTAAGGAAATCGGTTACACAAGCGCAAAGTATGGTTTCGATTTCGAGACGTGCTGTGTCATTTCTTCTATCCACGAACAATCTCTGGATATATCCATAGGCGTCGATGAGACAGAAGACCATGCACAGGGTGCTGGAGATCAAGGGTTGATGTTTGGCTACGCATGCCAGGAGACAGAAGAATTTATGCCCATGCCTATCATGTTGGCTCATAAATTAGTAAGAAGATTGGGCCATGTACGAAAAGAAAAAATCTTGAATTATCTAAGACCGGATGGAAAATCTCAGGTTACAGTTGAATATGAGGGGGATATTCCAAAAAGAGTGGCCGCTATTGTACTTGCTGCCCAGCATAACTCTCTGGTAAAAATGAGTGATTTGAGAGAAGACGTAATGAGGGTTGTTATTAAAGAAGTAATCCCACATGACATGTTGGATAAAGATACTGATATTTACATAAATGAAACCGGGCGATTCGAACATGGTGGGCCATTAGCAGATACAGGCCTCACAGGGAGAAAGATTATAGTGGACACCTACGGAGGAATTGGCAGCCACGGAGGAGGGTGTTTCTCTGGAAAGGATCCTTCTAAAGTAGATCGTTCTGGTTCTTATATGGCACGATATATCTCGAAAAATTTAGTTGCAGCCGGTATTGCGGATAAGCTCGAATTACAAATAGCCTATGCCATTGGTGTAGCACATCCTATCTCTATTATGGTGGATTCCTACGGAACGGCCAAAATCTCAGAGGATAAAATAAAGGAGCTGATCCGAGGGCATTTTGAGCTTTCCCCCAAAGGAATGATTAGATCTCTTAATTTACTGCGACCAATATACAAAAAAACTGCTTGTTTTGGTCACTTTGGCCGTACAGAAGAAGATTTTACTTGGGAAAAAACCGATAAGGCAGAAGTCTTGAAGAGAGATGCAGGGATATAATCAGTTTAGACAGTTTAGTCCGTAATAAAGGAGAATAAAGATGGAATATGATGTAAAGGATCTGAAGCTTGCAGAAAAAGGAAGACTTAGGATGGAATGGGCAGAAAGATTTATGCCTGTCCTTGCCAATATCAAGGCAAAATTCGCCAAAGAAAAACCCCTTAAAGAGGTTAAAATTTCGGCATGCCTGCATGTAACAAGCGAGACAGGAATTTTGATGGAAACTTTAAAGCTTGGGGGTGCTAAAATTTTCCTTACAGCATCTAATCCTTTGAGCACTCAGGATGATGCTGCAGCGGCTTTGGTTAAGTATCATAAGATTGCTGTTTTTGCCATAAAAGGGGAGGATAATAAAACATATTACAACCATATCAATCAAGCTCTTGATATTAATCCATATATAACTATGGATGATGGTGCTGATCTAGTTTGTACAATTCATTCTAAAAGAAAAAAACTCATTAAGAATATCATTGGCGGAACAGAGGAGACAACCACGGGTGTGATTCGTCTGAAAAGCATGGCAAAAAGGCAAGTTCTTCTTTATCCTATCATTGCTGTCAATGATGCCAACACAAAACATCTCTTCGACAATCGCTACGGAACAGGTCAGAGCACTATAGACGGTATTCTCAGGGCAAGTAACATTCTTTTAGCAGGATTGAATTTCGTTATTGCTGGCTATGGATGGTGTGGACGCGGTGTGGCCATGAGGGCAAAAGGTGGTGGAGCCAAAGTTATTGTTTGTGAAGTTGACCCCCTCAGAGCCCTAGAGGCAGCGATGGACGGCTTCCAGGTTATGAGTCTTAAAGATGCCGCTAAGATTGGGGATATTTTCGTTACTGTAACAGGAGATAAAAACGTCGTCAGCAACGACCATTTCTTAAAAATGAAAGATGGGGCCATTATTGCAAACTCTGGCCACTTCAACGTTGAAATTGACATTCCCGCTTTGAAAGAATTAAGCCGGAGCAAAAAGAGGATAAGAGATTTTGTCGAGGAATATACATTGAAGAATGGAAGGAAGATTTTCCTTCTGGCAGAAGGACGTTTGATCAACCTTTCTGCAGCAGAAGGCCATCCAGCTATGGTCATGGACATGAGCTTTGCCAATCAGGCATTGAGCGTTGAGTACCTGTCCCGGGAAGGACAGAATTTGAAGGGAAAAGTTTATGCTGTTCCGAGAGAAATCGATGAGGAGATTGCCCGCATGAAACTTAAATCTATGGGAATCAAGATAGACAATCTTACAGATGAACAGAAGAAATATTTATCGGATTGGGAAGAAGGAACATAACAGACGGAATAGACCGTTTTTAATTTTTAATTAATTTTAGATATTGATTGATCTTTTCCCTTAGTTCCAGGTCAGTAGCTTTGGGGTAAATTTCTTCAAAAATTTCCTTTGCTTTAGTGATTTCGCCATTTTTAAAATATGCTGATGCAAGGTTAAACTTGAGATTAATATCATCTGGAACGATTTTAAGGGCTTTTTTATAGCTTTGAATGGCCTCCTCAAATTTCTCAAGCTTTTCCAATAGCACCCCTTTCAGATTATGAGCCAGAACCATACGGTTGTTTATTTCTATGGATATTTCAACAAATTCAAGAGCATCCTGAAGTTTATCCTTCAAGAAGTATAATCTAGCAAGGTTGTAATAAGGAAGCTCTCTGGATTTATAGGTTTTATCTGTAATCGCTCTTCTAAATTCCTGTTCGGCTTTATCGATAATGCCCATCTCTTGATAAACGGATCCAATATAGTTATGAGCTTCAGTTAAATTCGGGTTGATCTCCAAACATTTCTGGAAATATTTCAGGGATTCCTCGAAGCTTCCTTGCATAAAGTAGGCCAACCCAAGTGCATTCAGCGCGAGGTCAAAGCGTGGATTGAGATAAAGAGACTTTTTAAAATATAAAATTGCTTCATTGATTTTGCCATTGTTGAGATAGACCAATCCAATGTTGTACTGATACTGAGGATCTTCTGCTCTGGCCTGTGCGAGTTTTTTTTGGGCAGATGCACAGAGAATTAGATTTAGACATATAAAAAGGATTATTGTTATTTTAACTCTCATTTTTCCCTCTTTCATAGTTTATATTCATCTTTTAATTCCCTTGACATCAGATCCTTTAAAGCTGTCCTTGGGTTCTTTTTTTGATAAAGAATCTGATAGACTTGTTCGCATATGGGCATCTCTATATGTTCTCTCACGGCGAGTTGATGGACAGAAAAGGTTGTGCTAATTCCTTCGGCTATCATTTTCATGCTGGAGACGATTTTGTCTAGATTTTTGCCTTTCCCTAACTCATAACCTACATAGCGGTTACGACTCAATTTTCCTGTACAGGTAAGTACAAGATCACCGATACCTGCAAGTCCGGCAAAAGTTTCCATTCTTGCTCCTAATTTTATTCCAAGTCGCATCATTTCCGCCAGTCCTCTTGTTACTAGACCTGCCATGGTATTACTGCCATACTGAAGTCCATCCGAGATTCCTGTTGCGATAGCAATAATATTCTTAAGTGCTCCTGCAAACTCAACTCCAAGAATGTCCTCAGAGCTGTAAGCTCGAAAATAGAGACTCGATACGAAATTTTGAATTTTTTTTGCGAGATTCATATCTTTTGAGGCTACAACAACCGCTGTTGGATGGGATTCGGCAACTTCTCTGGCAAAACTCGGTCCTGAAAGGGCAACAATACAAGGCTTCAAATAAGGGGAAAACACTTCTTCCTGTACTTCACTCATCCTTTTTAAAGAATCCTCTTCAATTCCCTTTGTCAGGCTGACAACAATATGTTTTGAAGAAATAAGCGGAGCAAGCTTTTTGTAGGTCTCTCTACAGAATCTTGAAGGAACAGCGATGAAAATAACCTCTGAACTGCTGATTATTCCTTCCAAATCATTAAAAAAAGTGACCGTCGAGGGAAAAACAGCTCCTGGCAGAAAAGTCTTATTCTCCTTGTAGCGTACTATTTCTTCATAGACATCCGGTTCTCTTATCCAGAGCTTGGTCTCGATGTTAAGCCGGCCAAGGTGAATGGCAAAAGCACTTCCCCATGATCCGCCACCTATAACGCTTGCTATCATTTTGCCTTCTCTCCCAATCTTCTCTCTTTGCCATGGATGAACCTGTTAATATTCCCCAAATGTCTAATAAAAATAATGAGGAATACGGCGAAGCTTAAATATATAATTTCAATATCTCCTTTAAACAAATAAATATAAAGGGGAAGACTTAGAGTAGCCACCAGGGATCCTAAAAAGACATATCGTGTGATTATAATAACAAGTAGAAAAGTAGCCAGACTCAAAAGGAAAGAATGAAAAGCAAGAATAGAAAAAGCACCCATAGCCGTAGCAACCCCTTTTCCTCCTCTAAACTTGATGTAAACAGGAAAGCAATGGCCTAAGACTGCCAAAAATGCACAGAGAAGAGCAAATCTCTTATCAGGAAAAAGCTTTAGGGCTAAGAAAACAGGGAGAAATCCTTTAAAAAGATCTATTGGTACAACAGGAAGTGCATATTTCAAGCCTTTCAGCCTGAGCACATTCGTAGCTCCTATACTTTTGCTTCCAAAATCTCGGATATCTTTCTTTTCGCTGATGCGAAAAATGAGATATCCTGTTGGGAAGGAACCAAAAAGATAAGAGAGAATTGCGAAAAGTATCTTCATTTTAGTTCAAACTCCGAAATGACTGTGTATTCGGCCCCTGCAGGTTTAAGAGTACTCATGAAGAGAGTAATTTTATTTACCTCCATCTCTCCAAAATCTGTGTTGTTATGTATCTCAAATTCTGAAAGAGTCGGGCCGGGAACAAAGCTTGTTTTGACTCTCCCCAGTGTGAGATGGGGATGAAACTCCCGGTTTTCTTTGGGAAAATCTAACTTTTCCAACTCTTCTTCCAATCGAGACTGAAGGGATTTTAGTATTTCACATCGTTCAATCCCTACCCAGAGCACTCGTGGAACCTTCTTCCCAGGAGGGAAAGTTCCGGTCCCTTTAAACCTAAGAGGAAAGCTTTTGTATTCTTTTGTAACTTTAAATAGGGCTGATTCAATTTCAGAAACTTTCTCTTTTTTTATTTCTCCTAAGAATTTCAATGTCATATGCATTCCTTGATTTTTAATCCATTTTATATTCCTGTTGCCTTTATTCAGCTTGATGATAAGACGAGAAAGATTCTTTTTTATCTCATTATCAAGGTCTATAGCGATAAAGATTCTCATTTTTTTTGTTTTTTAAGACATTGGAGCTTTAAGTTTTAATTTTACAAGATGTTTTCGAAGCATATCCAGTACTTTTTGGCTGGATTGGAACTTTATGGTGTCTCTATTTCCTAAAAATTGATTTTTTACAACTTCATCCCCGCCCTCCCAAGCCAATGCTGTGTATACAAGGCCCACAGGCTTGTCCTGAGTTCCGCCGGATGGACCTGCAATGCCAGTTATTGCCAGGCCGTAATCTGCATGCGATCTCTCTCGTATACCCAAAGACATGGCTCTGGCGACTTCGGAGCTTACAGCACCATTAATTTCTATTATACTGGGAGGAATCCCCAAGAGCTGAGTTTTAGCTTCATTGCTGTATACAATCACCCCCTGCAGAAAATAATTTGAACTTCCTGCAACGTTTGTGATGCGGTTAGATAAAAGCCCTCCAGTACAAGACTCGGCTACAGCCAAAGTTTTTTTGTTGATGTTCAAAAGCTTGCCTATAACTTCTTCGAGTTCCTCACCTGTTACAGAAAACACCTTGTCCTTGAGTCGCATAAGAATAATTTTTTCTAATCTATGCATTTTTCTTTCTGCATGATTCTGACTTTCTGTCGAATATGAAGTGAGGTGGATTTCAATCTGACCGGGATAAGCAAGAGTAGTCAGTTTAAGTGGAGGGGTTTTGGGATAAATATCAGAAATCAAGGTTTCGATTTCTGATTCAGTAAGGCCAGCTATCTTTAGCTCCTTGCGAGAAGTAAAGCCTGTCTGAAATTTCTTAAGCCGCGGCCAAACTTGCATTTCAAACATGGGCTTGATTTCCTGAGGAGGTCCTGGAAGAAGGATAACTGTCTTTGACCCCATGTCGAGCCACAAGCCAGGTGCTGTGCCGTTCTTGTTCTCCAAAATTTCGGCGCCATCTATGATATAGGACTGCTTTTTGTTTACAGAAGGCATGGAGAGACCTCTCCGGTTAAATCTCTCCTTTATTTTATTGAGAATTTCCTGCTTAAAGATGAGTTTTCGTTGGAGAACTGACGCGACCGCTTCTCGGGTTCTGTCATCCTGAGTGGGACCGATGCCTCCAATAGTGATGATCAGATCAGCTCTGGATAGCGCTTCTCTGAAAGCAAGAACAAGATCATCCCAATCATCACCCACTATAGTTTTAAAAGAAACATCATTTCCTAAATCATTCAGCCGCTCTGTGAGGTACAGAGAATTGGAGTCTTGAAAATACGGGGTGAGGAGCTCAGTACCAACTGCCATGATTTCGATCTTAACTTCCTTTTTGTTTTCTTTCATTTTAGATATAAATACAAATTGAGAATTATTCCTGCATAGATTGCAGCAAGGATATCATCTATCATAATTCCCCAGCCTTTGGGGAATTCTTCTGTTTTTTTTATGGGAAACGGCTTAATAATATCAAAGAAGCGAAAAAGCCCAAAACCTATAAGGAGAGGAACCCATGTCGGGTTCAACCTGAATAAAACGAGAAGTTGTCCTAAAGCTTCATCAATAACAATGGTATGCGGATCCTTCTTGTTTAATTCCAATGAATATTTAGTGGAAACAAATGTGCCCACTAAAAAAAGAAAAGAGAGGAGTACTAGGTAATATGGCCAGCTTAACTTGTGAAGATAAAATTTATAAAGGAGTATGACCAATAAGCTTGTTAGAGTTCCAGGGGCTATCGGAAAATAGCCAACTCCAAAAAAAGTCGCAAAAATTTTGGATAAATGTTTCATTTAATCAAATTTCCGTATAAATCATATATATCCGTGTCAATGATTTCAACCCTATGAACCGTGTTGATTACATCCGGCACTTTCCCCTCTAAGTTTATAAAAACAACTCCGTCTACTTCTGGTGCCTGGAACATGCCTCTTGCCAGGAGTCCTCTATCATCAGCTTCTAGGGTGCCTTCGATCAAAACATCAATCTTTTGATTCAAATATTTCTTGTTTGCTTGATAAGATATCTCTGCCTGTATTTCCATTATTTCATCCTTTCTCCTTCTTTTCTCACTCTCTTTGACGGGATCTCCAGAGGTGAAGCAATCTGTTCCTTCTTCCCTTGAGTAAGTGAAAACGCCCATGTGATCGAATTTAGCTTCTTTTACAAAATTGCTTAGATCATCGAATTCTTTTTTGCCTTCGCCTGGAAATCCGACAACTAAGGATGTTCGAATAGCAATACCAGGCAGTCTCTTCCTTATTTTTTGAAGAAGTTTTAAGGCTCTTTTGCCATCTATTCCTCTTTTCATCTTCTTAATGATAAAAGGATCAGAGTGCTGGAATGGAATATCAAGATAAGAGCAAATTTTTTCCTCCTTCATGATATCTAAAAGAGCATCACTGATTTCTTCTGGATGTCCGTAGAGTATCCGTATCCATTCAAGTTTTTTTATACCCAGGAGCTCTTTAAGCAGAATAGGTAATCCGTTATCCAAACTTATGTCGCGGTAGAAATACGTCGAGTCTTGCGAGATAAGGTTAATTTCCTTAACTCCTTTAGAGGCAAGCTCTTTAACCTCCTGGACAATGGATGATATGCTGCGGGATCTGTATGTTCCTTTGATCAAGGGGATTGCACAAAAAGAGCATCCATGGGAACATCCTTCTGATATTTTTACATATGCCCATGCCGGAGGTGTTGATATGAGTCGGGGAGAATTATGATCATAGAGAAAGCAATTTGTACTGCTTTTAAATGGCTTCCCTTCTACTGCCTGGACAATTTTATCAAAATCATTAACGCCTATCCAGACATCAATTTGAGGAAATATTTTCTTTAGATCCTCCTTGTTTCTTTCAACATAGCATCCTGCAGCGACTATTTTCTTTTTTTCTTTATTTCTTTGTATTTCAACTGCCTTTTTTAAAGCGTCAATAGCTTCTTTTCTTGCAGGCTGAATGAAAGAGCATGTATTAATGATAATAATATCTGAATCATCTGGCTCGGTTACAATCGTATAACCCGCCTTATCCAAATAGCCCAACATGACCTCGCTGTCTACGAGGTTTTTTACACAGCCTAAACTGATTAATGCGACCTTTTTCATTTTAATAAATTGTAAATGGTAAACAGTAAATAGTAAATAGTAAATAGTGAATGGTAAATAACTTTCTTGCCTTAAACCTTCAACTTTAAACCTTAAACCTGTTACGGCTTACGTCTTACGAATGTACTGCTGAACTGCCATACTGACGAAGAATAAGGAAATTGGGAATGGTGAATGGAAAATGGTGAATAGACTACATGAGTCACTGAGTTACTGGTTATGGGTAAATTTTGTAAAGGAGGCGAGGGAAAGGAATGGATTCTCGGATATGCTTTATTTTGCATATCCAGGAAAGTGTTCTCTCGACGCCAAGCCCGAATCCAGAATGGGGAACTGATCCGTATTTTCTTAAATCAAGATACCATGCGTAATCTTCTTTAGGGAGGTTGAATTCTTTAATCTTTCGTTCAAGAAGGCCAGAGTCATGGATTCGTTGTCCACCACCGATGAGCTCTCCGTATCCTTCTGAAGCGAGCACATCTACTCCAAGGACTAAATCAGGTCGTTCCATATCAGGCTGCATGTAAAAAGCCTTTATTTTGGCTGGAAAATGAGTAATACACACAGGTTTATCATAGATCTCGGACATTATGTTTTCTTCAGGAGAGCCGAAATCCTCGCCCCACTCTATTTTTGAGCCCTTTTCTTTAAGCTGGGCAAGCGCCTCTTCATAGGTTACACGAGGGAAAGGCTTCTTAATACGTTCCAGAGGCTCTGTGTCCCTTTCCAAAATATCGAGCTCCTTTTTGTTCTTTTCCAGAATGCGCTCAATTATGTAGGTTATAAGATCTTCACTCAATTCAATAATGTCATCTAATGTGGCAAAAGCCACTTCTGGCTCGACCATCCAGAATTCGATCAAATGTTTCCTTGTTTTTGACTTTTCTGCTCTGAAAGTTGGCCCGAAGCAATAGACTTTGCCAAAAGCAGCAGCTGTGGCTTCGTTGTAGAGCTGTCCACTCTGACTCAAATAAGCTTTTTGGTCAAAATATTCTGTTTCAAATAGGGTGGTGGTGCCTTCGCATGCGCTGGGCGTCAGGATAGGAGTATCCATGTTGCGAAATCCCTTGTTGTCAAAAAAATCACGTATCGCCTTGATAAGTTCAGTTCTTATTTGGAGTACGGCATGCTGTTTTTGCGAGCGAAGCCAGAGATGGCGGTATTCCATAAGGAAAGAAATTCCGTGTTCCTTCGGGGAAATGGGATATTCTTCAGCAATCTGGATTATTTCAATATCCTTGATGCTCAACTCAAACCCAGCAGGGGCTCTTTTGTCTTCCCTGATGAGGCCGCGAAGGATTAGGGAAGATTCCTGCGTGAGTTCATCAAACTTCTTAAAAAGGGGGCTATCTTTTTCAGTGCTGTATATAGTTCCTTGAAGTATCCCAGTCCCGTCTCTGATTAGAATGAAACGGATTTTGCCACTTGATCTTTTGTTGTAAACCCATCCTCTGATTTCGACTTCTTGGTCTTTGGATGCTGCAATATCTTCGATATAAACCCATTTCATAACGCAAAGATTATAAGAAATATTAAAATAAAAGTCTATTCAATAAGTAAATGGTGAATGGTAAATGGTAAGATGAGCTAAAAAAAATTGACAGAGTGCTGGAGGTATGATAATTGGAAATTAAAAAACATGTATGTTTGAGTAATGATTGTTATTATCAAAAAATACGCAGGATAAAGGAATGAGCACGCATTCTTTTTTAGCTTTTGATCTAGGTGCTGAAAGCGGCAGAGCAATACTGGGAAGGTTAGAGAATAAACATCTGCACATTAAAAAGACGAGCCGTTTTCCCAATGAAATGGTCTCCATCCGAGGGAGTTTACACTGGAATATTTTTCGCCTATTTGAAGAGATGAAAATATGTTTAAAGGCTTGTGCTCTGAACACAATTGAACAGCCTGAGAGTATCGCAGTTGACACATGGGGTGTTGATTTTGCCTTACTCGCACATGATGGCTCTATTCTTGGCCTGCCGTATGCATACCGAGATTCCCGGACCAAAGGCGCTATGGAAGAGTTTTTTGAACTAGTTTCCCGTGAACGTATATACAAATTGACTGGCATCCAATTTATACAGTTCAACTCGCTATTTCAGCTCTATGCAATGAAGAGAAGTAACTCGCCATTACTGGACATTACAGACAGTCTGCTGTTTATGCCAGATGTATTCAACTATCTCTTCACAGGAGAAAAGAGGACGGAGTTTACTTATGCCACAACTTCTCAACTCTACAATCCACTCAAAAAAGAGTGGGCAGAGGAACTCTTCAAAGCTCTGGGAATTCCTAGGACAATCATGCAGGAAATAGTCGCATCTGGTACAATTATCGGGAATCTTAACAAGGAGATCTGCAAGGAAACAGGAATAAATCAGATGCCGGTTATCGCTGTGGCCTCTCATGATACTGGTTCCGCTGTGGCAGCAGTTCCTGCTGAAGGGAAAGATTGGGTTTATATCAGCTCTGGCACATGGTCCCTTATGGGAATCGAAACGAAAAATCCGATCATTACAGATCAGTCAAGGGACTTAAATTTTACTAATGAGGGCGGAGTGGAGGGAACTTTCCGTTTTTTAAAAAATATTACTGGACTCTGGCTGCTTCAGGAATGCCGAAAGGCCTGGCTCCTTGAGCGAAATCACAGTTACGAGAAGCTGATTCAAGCCTCAATAACGGCTGCACCTTTTAGGGCGTTCATAGATCCTGACTGGGATGAGTTTTTAAATCCGCAAAACATGCCCCTTGCAATAAAAAAGTCATGTGAAAAAACAGGACAAGAAATTCCAGATGATCCTGCAACAATCGTTCGCTGCATTCTTGAAAGCCTTGCCTTAAAATATCGTTTTGTGTTAGATCAATTAAAACAAATCTATCTGCATCCGATTAATAGAATCCATATTATTGGTGGAGGAGCGTTTAATCAATTGCTTTGCCAGTTTACTGCAAACGCAACAGGGCTTCCGGTTATCGCAGGGCCAATCGAGGCAACAGCTATCGGAAACATTTTGGTTCAGGCACTTTCTTTAGGATATATCAACTCTCTCACTGAAATGCGTAAGATTATTCAAAATTCGTTTGAGCTTGTAAAGTACGAACCAGATAAAACTGCGGAATGGAATTCAGCATACGAACGATTTAGGAATATAATCAAAACTTAATAACTAGGGAGAGGGATTATGACTAACGATAGTGAAATCAAAAGATCTTACCTATTAGCTAAGGAGCGCTATGACCGGATAGGCGTAAATATTGATGGAGTCCTTGAAAAACTAAAAAACATCTCTCTTTCTCTTCACTGCTGGCAGGGGGATGATCTGGGAGGGTTTGAAAAGCCCAATGCTCATCTGGAGGGGGGAGGCATCCAGGTTACAGGCAACTATCCAGGAAAAGCAAGGACGATTGATGAGCTACGGATGGACCTTAAGAAAGCCTATTCCTTGATACCTGGCCTTCACCGTTTGAATCTTCATGCGATTTACGGTGAGTTTGGAACAGGACTTGTGGACAGGAACGAAATCAGCCCTGATCACTATAAGGGCTGGATAGATTGGGCTAAGCAGGAAAATCTTAAACTTGATTTTAACGCCACCTGCTTTTCTCATCCTAATGCGGATTCTGGCTTTACATTAAGCAGTAAGGATAAAGTTATTCGTGAATTTTGGATTGAACATGTGCGGCGTTGCCGCTCAATCAGTGCCTATATGGGCCAAGAGCTAAAAAGCCCCTGTATTCATAATCTCTGGATACCAGATGGCACAAAGGATATTCCTGTTGACCGATGGACACATCGTGCCCTGTTAAAAGAGGCGCTGGATAAGGTATATGAAACAGAATACAATCCCTCAAAAATGAAGGATTCTCTTGAGAGCAAATTATTTGGTATAGGAAGCGAAGCCTTTGTTGTCGGCTCTCATGAATTCTACATGGGTTATGCCATCTCAAAAGGAAAAATGCTCTGCCTCGATCTGGGACATTTTCATCCTACAGAATCTGTCGCAGATAAGATTTCAGCCATTTTGCAGTTTTTAGATGAGATTCTTCTTCATGTCAGCCGCGGTGTCAGGTGGGACAGCGACCATGTCGTCATAATGAATGATGAAGTGAGAAATCTTGCAGAAGAAATTGTCAGGAGCAATGCTTTAGACAATATACACATTGCTCTGGATTTTTTTGATGCAAGCATGAATCGTGTAGGCGCATGGGTTATTGGTGCAAGAGCAACTTTGAAAGCCTTATTGATAGCTCTGTTACAGCCACTAGAAAAGCTTAAAAATGTGGAAAATGAAGGAGACCTCTTTGCCCGTCTGGCAGTCATGGAAGAAGCAAGAGCCATGCCTTATGGTGCGGTCTGGAATTATTACTGTTTAAAAATGGATGTTCCGCCAGGTGATTTTTGGATAGAGGATGTGCATCGTTACGAAACAAAAGTCACGAACAAACGCAAGAATTAAATCAGGGACATGTACCGATTTTTTGAAATCGGTAGCGTGTCACTTGATTTATTTTGTGAAATTTAATAAATAAATAGGGATCATCTCCAAAAGAGTTGGTAGGATCTTAAGGATTCAAGGGGTCAAGGGATCAGGGATTCGAGTGAAATGCTTAAGAATTACAAAGAATTAAAAGTTTGCACAGGAGGGAATAGGAGAGGTTGAGAGGATGCTCAAAGCACTTACTAAATCGCTACAAAAAAAACCCTTGAATCCTTGAACCCTTGAATCCTCGAACCCTTTGCATCAACTAATTGGGAGAAGAACCTGAATTATTTATATTGACTTCGTGAGGATTATTTCTCAAAATTTAGATGAGATCTGAGCATAGGACCTAACTCAATTGAGAAAGGAGATATAATGAAAAATTACAAAATTTTTACAGTCTTTTTACTTGTCTCAGCATTATTCTGGTGTTGTAAAAAAACTGAGCCTGTAAAACCCATCACTCCCCAGGAAATTGAAGCGCATATCAGGTTTCTTTCAGATGATCTTCTTGAGGGCCGGTCTGTGGGAAGCCGAGGCCTGGCAATAGCAGCTCTTTACCAGGAAAATTACTTTCGAAGTTTGGGCCTCGAGCCGGCTTTCGGGAGAAACTTTCGCCAGCATTTAATCCTTAAAGGAAGCCTTCCCGACCAGAATGCAAGCCTTGAAATATTTTCCGAAAATACCCAGATAGATTATGAAATCTATGAGGATTTTGTAGTGAATTCAGAACGGGAAGATTGCCCTGCGGGAGTCGAAGGAGAGCTTGTCTACTGTGGTTACCTTATACAGGCACCGGAAAGAGAATGGGATGATATCAAGGGAGCAGACCTTAAAGGAAAGGTTCTCTTAGTAGAGGTCAACGAACCAGGAAATTATCCGGATGGAATATTTGAAGGTGAGGATATGACCTATTACGGCCGCTGGACTTATAAATTTGAAAAAGCATCCGAGCTGGGTGCTACAGGAATCCTTATTATCCATAATACCAAAGGAGCAGCTTACGGTTGGGATGTGGTGCGAAATTCCTGGTCTGGAGAAAACTTTTTTCTCGAGGATAAAGAAAACCGCCTTTTTTTTCAGGGATGGCTGCATGCTGAGGCAGCCGAGAAGGCTCTGGCTGCTGCAGGGTTGAACAGGACAGCACTTGCAGCTCAGGCTGAGACAGAGGATTTTAAACCGGTTCCTCTTGGTCTTCGAGTGAGGGTCCGCCAGAAGCCTGAATATCGCTCTGTTGCAACAGAAAATGTGGCAGCTCTCCTCAGAGGAAAACACAAGAAAAGGAATGATCGATACATAATCCTTACGGCTCATTACGACCATTTGGGCCGGGATCCAAATAGAGAAGGCGACCAGATTTATAACGGTGCTGTGGATAACTGTTCGGCATCAGCTTCTGTGTTATCCCTTGCTCGGTATTATGCCCAACGGCCTGAAAAACTGAAATTGAATCTTGTGTTTTTGGCTGTAACGGCTGAAGAGGAAGGGCTTTTGGGCTCAGATTATTTTGCCCGTCATCTTCCGTTCCCGGAATCTTCTGCTCTGGCCAACCTCAACTTTGAAATGACAAACGTCTGGGGTGAGACAGAAGAGGTTTATGCAATAGGTGGAAAGCATTCAGATCTGGATGATTTCTGCCGGGAGGCTGCTGAAAATATGGGCCTCGACTATATTCCAGAAAGATTGGGCCATTTGGGCTACTTCTTCCGCTCTGACCAGTTGAGCTTTGCTCGTGCGGGTATACCTGCAATCTGGCTCCATGAAGGCATAACTTCGAAAGGAGAGAACAAGGGTTATATTTTAGAAAAAAACGAGGAATACAGAAGATATAAATATCATAAAGTCGCTGACGAAATAGAGGAGGACTGGGATCTAAACGGGACTGTGCAGATAACCCGATGGGCCCAGGAAATCATATCCTTGCTTTCCGAGACTGAAGAACTTCCCCAATTCAAATCATCCAGCTCTTTCAGGAGAAAAGAATAATTGAAACTTTTTTTTCTTTTTGTTTTTTACTTCTTTTTGAAAGGCGGTTTTTGTGTTAAAATAAAACATCGATGGAGATTAAAAATTTTCTAAAAGGATCATATTTTTCTGACTTTTTAAATCCCTCCCAGATAATCTTTGACCTAAAAGCCAATGATAAAATTCAAGCTTTAGAGGAGCTCCTGGATGTTTTAGCCAAACAAAAACTCATCAAGAATAAAAAACCCATATTAACACGGATTATAGATAGAGAGCAGCTTGAGTCAACAGCTATCGGTCACAGCGTGGCTTTGCCCCATGCCCGGATCGATACAGACGGGGACATGGCGGTTGTTATTGGGAGATCTAAAGAGGGCATTGATTTTGATTCGATCGATAATAAGAGTGTCTATATCATTATTCTAATTATCTGGAATCCTTCTATTCCTGGCCTTTTTAACCACCTGTTTGCAGGGCTGGCTCAATTTTTAAGGAGACCAGGATTTAGAAAAAGACTCTTTGAAGCCAAAAATAAATCAGAATTATACAAAGTCATCTCCGAGATTGAACTGAGCCTGCCTCGTCCGGATGATAAAATAATCAGCCAGGCAAGTCTTCTCTGGAAGCTTCAGAAAATCGAGATACAAAAGAAAAAGAGGGCTGCCAAAGAGAAAAAAAAGGAATTGGTGATGCAGGCTGATTTGATTCGACAGGAGCTCAACAGAGCTCTTCTGGACAGATTTGACAGACTTATGGAGAGGTATGGGTTTGCAGTTGCCGAATTAGATGAAGGTGCATGCCAGGGCTGCAATATTAATGTGGCCACAGGAATGAGTTCTGCCATTGAAGGAAGTAATGATATCTATGTCTGCGAAAACTGTGGTAAATTTCTGATTGCGAAAAAAAAGAAGAGCTGATTATCTTACAGTTTCCTTGACAAGGTTTACCGGTACTAACAGCTTGTAGACAGGACATGTTTGTGGTTCGCGGCGCCATTGGGGGACAAGGTAGCGGTCAAAGAAGTTCCAGACAACTAGTCCGTCATCACTTTCTGGTTCCAGTAGATAGGCGGCTACGTTTCCAAGAGGCTGTGCTGTCCTTATAATGAGCGTTCCTCTTGGAAACTCTCTTTTTTCCAGGGCATATTCGCCCGTTACTGAATTCATGTGATGGCCCTGATAAAGTCTTTCAGCACTCTTGATTTCTTTCAACTTAAAAGATTCTACTTCCAAAGTTATGGGTTCTGTGAGTTTTTCTACGGTTATGCCGTGCTGGAGAAGTTTTTTTACAATCTTAGGTTCAGCGAGTGGGATGAAATAGGCATAGGGCAATCGAATTGACTTTTTAGGAATAAAATCACAGAAATAGGGGACAGTGTAGGTTTTTTCTTTGTCTGTTTTTTTAACCCACGGCCGGCCCCCTTCCCGCGGTGTAATCTCCATTTCCCAGCCGAGTATTTTTACAGGCTCTTTGAGCGGTTGCAGGTCATAGGTGAGAGCAAAGGAATCGGCCTCAGATGGATTTAGGCCTTTTTGGATTGTTTTTTGATCTGCCTTTTTGATAAGCTGGAGAATTTCATCTTTGTTAATGCGGCAGTAATCAAGGATGGAAAGGAGAAAATTGTAGCAGCCCAACACTCTGGTTTTATAATCGGCATAGGAATAGTTCTCATTCAGGATGGCCAGTCGGTTTCTCAGGCCGATGTAATTGGTAATGTAGCGTGGTTGAGGTCCTGAAGGCCGCCAGCCTTTTTCCGGATTTCTGAAGTCCATGAAGTTCCCGTAAGGGACAGAGAATGTGTTGTATTTTTCCCGCAGATTCTTGTTTATTGAAGGCATCATTTTTTCCCTCATGTAATGGATAATTGAGACGTCTCCGTTGGGGTTAAGAGGCCAGACATAGGTGACGGGCTCCTTGTGAAAGGAACCGTTGGTAGTATGGCAGTCAACGAGAAGGACAGGATCCCAGCGCATCAGGACATTGCGAACCAGTCCCTGGACTTCAGGGCTTTCCAGTTTCATGCCGTCTCGGTTCAGATCGAGATTTTGACCATTGTAGCGCACGCCTACTCCTTTTTCCGGACCTACCTGGTTTCGCCGGTTTGATGTGCTTATTTTCTCGTTTCCGTCAGCATTGAAAATAGGAGCAATAAGAATTACCAGTTTATCAATATATGGCGGTTTTTCCTTTAGAATAATATCTCTGGCGACCATGAGGGCGGCTTCTTTACCTTCAACTTCGCCTGCATGGATATTTGCCTGGATATAAACAACTGCTCTCTTGTCGTATTTGAGATCTAATGGAGAAGAAGGAACGGGATTTCCAAGTATGAGAAGTGGAACTTCTCTTCCTTCTGGACTTATACATAGAGTTTCAACCCTGATCATGGAGTTCAGCTGCTGAAGTTCTCTGATAAAGCCAATGACATCAGCATACCGGGAAGTTGCTGTGAAGTTGCTGGATTCTGCGATTGTCAGGGGTTTTTGTTCTGATGATTCGATGGTAGAAATGGAAAAGAGTAAAAATAAAGTAAGAGCAAGAGGCATATACAGATTATTTTTTCTTTGTTTCATGTTATTTTTCCTTTTGCAGAGATTTTATAAACATAATGAATTATTGAGTTTATATGAATTTAGATAACCAGTCAAACAAACAAAAAGACTAGCAAGACAGGTGGGGACTGTACTCATCTTTTGATGAAAGAATTGCTATACTGTCAAACTGACATACTGCTAAACTGCATTTCCATTTATTGTTTCATATTTTTTTCTCAGTATGACAGTATGTCAGTATATCAGTTTGTTATTTTTTATCGCCGATTCTCCGCTTCTTAGGTACGCTGTTTCGTTAGTTTTCTATCTCATAACTTATTATTAACAAAAGTGATATAAAACGCTAAAATAGAAGAAAGATAAAAGGCAAAGGATAACGCAGTGTGAAAAATGGCTGGATTCAGAGTAAGTAAGGAAAAAGAAAAAGCTCTGCTCAAGAAAATGGAGAGTTTGGGTATTTTCGAGAAAGATATTGTGGAGAAATTTATTCGCTCGAGCGGAAAAGGCGGTCAGAAGGTAAATAAAACTTCAACCTGTGTCTATCTGAAACACCTTCCCACAGAAATTGAGGTCAAGTGTCAAAGGGAGCGGTATCAGGCAATTAACCGCTATCTTGCCCGGAAAATTCTTGCGGATAAAATAGAAACAATGATTCTGGGAAAGAGGAGCGAAGAGCAGCAGAGGATTGAAAAGATCCGCCGCCAGAAAAGAAAACGATCAAAGAGAGCAAAGCTGAAGATGTTAGAGGAAAAAAGAAAACATTCTCAGAAAAAAGCCGGACGAAGCTTCCGCCCTCAACCGGATGACTTTAATGATTAAGAAAAACTATTCAATTTTCAATTATCAAATCCCAAACAGTCAACAAAATAGCAATGACCGAAACCTATATTGGTTTAAGGTTGAATGTTTAATGTTTAATAATTTAATTTAAGATATAAATACCTTAAACCTTAAACTTTAAGCCTTAAACTAATTTGTTTGAGTTTTGAGTTTATTTTACTCCTCACTCTTTACTTATTAGCCTGCCAACCTTAAAATAGTATGAAGCAGGAGGTTTGCCCCCTTTTCTAGATCCTCCCAGTTGATCTTTTCATCAGGTGAGTGGCTGATTCCGTCTTCGCAGGGGATAAATATCATTCCTGATTCCGCTACACTTGCGATGATTTGAGCATCATGGCCGGCTCCGCTGTGGAGTGTCATGTAGTGGTATCCGAGCTTCTCGCATTCTTCCTTCATTAGATTTACAATGCGCGGCAATATAGTTACAGGATCTGTTTTGTCTATAATCTTTGAGGTGAACTTAAGCCCGCGGGTTGATGAGACATCTTCAGCAAGATCAACGAGAGACCTTTCCAGGCCTTCGAGTGTCTCCTTTGTTGTGCTTCTGAAATCGAGAGAAAAATCGGCACGGCCTGGAACAATGCTGAATGCTCCTGGGTGGATAAAAGCTTTTCCGATGGTCAACATGCTTCCGTAGTGTTTGGTTGCAACATACTGTGTGCTCTTTAGGGCAAAGTCTGCTAAACCTAAGAATGCATCATGGCGAAGTTCAAAAGGGGTTGTTCCTGCATGGCTTGCTTTGCCAAAGAAGGAACACAGCCAGTAATTCTTACCTGCAATGCGGTCAACAATTCCGATTGGCTTGTTTTCTGTTTCCAGCACAGGCCCCTGTTCTATATGAATCTCAAGGAAAGCCTCTATTTCAGGTCTCTGTTTGTGTGCCTCCATGATGCTGTCTATGGTAAATTGTGTTTTCTCTAAAATCTCCTTGAAAGAATAGCCAAACTGAGTTAACCCTTTTTCCAACAATTCCTGGTCTAAAGGTCCAACAAAAGCCCGGCTTCCCATGAAGTCGCCAACCAAGTTTCCTTCTTCATCCGTAAATGAGGCAACCTCCAGAGGTTTGGTAAAAGGGAGCCCTTCCTCTTTTATTCTTCTTAGACACTCCAATGCAGAAAGGACGCCTATAGAGCCGTCAAACATGCCGCCGTTAATCACAGTGTCGATATGAGAACCAGCCATGACTGTTTTACCCTGGCCTTCAATACGACCAAAAATATTTCCTGCGCCGTCTTGTCGAACAAAGAGTCCTGAATCTTTGATCCTTTCTTTGAGCCATTCTTGGGCTTCAAGGTCAGCTTTGCTGAAAGATGGCCGGCTTATTCCCTGATTCGGATCACGGCCGATCTGGGAAAGCTCAAGAATATCCTCTTTCAATCGATCAAGGTTTATTCGAATATCCATAATTAACTCCCATTCATAAGAAAATTCGAAATCCGAAACTTATATTGGTTTAAGGTTGAATGTTTAATGTTTAAGGATTAATTGACTAAATAAAAATATAAATACCTTAAACCTTAAACTTTAAACCTTAAACTGATTAGTTTGTGATTTCGGTAATTGGGATTTGTTTGGAATTTGTGATTTGGGATTTGGAATTTTATTTTATCCAATCAGATTTACCATTTCCCTGACTGCCATATCAATGCCGACAATGGCAGACCTGGCAATAATAGAAAAGCCTATGCTGAATTCGGTTATTTCAGGAATTTCGACCACAGGAAAGATGTTCTTGTAATCCAGTCCATGTCCAGCGTGAATCTCAAGGCCTAATTTGTGCCCGTGTAAAGCCGCCTTTTTTATTTCTTCCAGAGCCTTCTGGCGTTCTTCCCCGGGCTTAAGGTCTGCATATTTTCCTGTGTTTATCTCGATAAGATTGACTCCAGCCCTGCTGCAGGCATTGATTTGCTTTAAATCAGGATCGACAAAAATACTGACTTTTATTCCAGCCTTTTGCAGTTCCTTGATATGAGGACCGAGATGTCTTTCATTGGAAATAACATCAAGGCCTCCTTCTGTGGTCAATTCTTCTTCGCGCTCTGGGACCAAAGAGACAACATCGGGATTTATCTCTAAGGCGATATTTTTCATCTCTTCTGTTGCAGCCATCTCTATGTTGAGTTTGGTTTTGATCGCCTGACGAAGCATTTGTAGGTCCCTTTCTTTGATGTGGCGCCTGTCCCCTCTGATATGGCAGACAATTCCCTCTGCTCCTGCTTGCTCTGCCAGAAGTGCTGCAAGGATCGGTTCGGGCTCATTACTTAGCCTGGCTTCTCTTAATGTCGCAAAATGATCAATATTAACGGAAAGCCTCATTATTACCTCCTACTTTCAGTAAAGAGTAAAAAGTAAAGAGTAAAAAGCAAGAAAAAATGACCCAGAATTTCGCTTTTCTTCGTTTTTTACTATTTTTTTCTACTCTTTACTTGAATAATTATAGAGATTACGTGATCCTAAAGGAAATTAGTAGCAATTAATTGATCTCATTGATTTATAATTTCCTAGTCTCTCAGTCTCAAATTATTACTTTTATGTTCTTGAGTTTTGAGATTTGAGTTTGTTTTACTCCTAACTCCTCACTCCTAACTTAGATGTTTAGCAATGACTTTGACCATTTGCTGTGCATATTGTTCTATTTCGTCTTGGTCTCTTCCTTCTATCATTATTCTGGCTAAGGGTTCTGTGCCGGAGTAGCGGACATTCAATCGTCCCGTATCTCCTAAACGGTTTTCTATGTCTTCCATTGTGTTCATGATTTCCGGGAAATGTGCAAAATCATCTTTTCGTGAAACCTGGATATTTTTTAAGATTTGAGGAAATTCTTTGAAGTCTGCAACCAGTTCAGATAAGGAAGCATTATACGTTACCATTGCCTCGAGCATTTTTATACTCGTAAGGATGCCATCCCCTGTTGGGCAGTCATCCAGAAAAATCGTGTGACCTGACTGTTCCCCGCCCAAATTAGCTTTTAATTTTATCATTTGTTCAAGAACATATTTGTCACCGACTTGTGTGCGGAAGAGCCTTAAATGGAATCTCTCAAGTGCTTTTTCGAGGCCCATGTTGCTCATCGTTGTGGCTACAACATAATCCGATTTTAAAATTCCTTTTTCCTTCATAAACTGGCATAGCACAAAAAGAGTATGATCACCATTCAAGATCCTGCCATTTTCATCAACCCATATGGCTCTGTCTGCATCCCCATCATAGGCGACTCCGATATCTGCTGTGTTTTCTATGACTTTTTTTGATAAATATTGAGGATGTAGAGAACCACATTCTAAGTTGATGTTTTTCCCATCTAGGGAAGCGTTTAAAGTAACGACTTCGAATCCTAAATCTGAAAGAATCTCGGGAGCAAAAAGAGAGCTTGCCCCATTCGAGCAGTCTAGGACAACTTTGATTCTTCGTTGAAAGTCTACAGGAGTAAATAGGCTCTTCAGGAAGTCCTTGTAGTCCTGATCCAGGGATGAAAAAGGGGTGATTTCGATGTGTTCTATCCTTGCGACTTTTCTTGATGATGTTATTGCATTTTCCAGTCTCTTCTCCCAGGTATCTGGGATTTTAATGCCTTGAGAGGAAAAGATTTTGATGCCGTTGTCCTGGTAGGGGTTATGGGAAGCAGAGATTACTATCCCTGCAGAGAAAGAATGTTTTTTTGTTAAAAAAGAAACCCCAGATGTGGGAATGATACCGACTGAGACTGCTTTTCCTCTGTTATCTTTGACTCCCTGGAATAAAGCTTGTTCGAGCCATATCCCTGACTCTCTTGTGTCACGGCCGATAATCACTTTGGGAGGAAGTCCTTCTTCTTCAAGAAGCGAAGTCAGAGCTTTGCCCAAAATGTAAACTGAGGGATAATCAAGGGGAAATTGACCCGCAACCGCTCTTATTCCGTCTGTTCCGAAAAGTTTATTCATTGCTGAGGCAGTTCCTTATGATAAGAGTAAATTATAGCCAAAAATATTGTGGTTTCAAAAAAGAAGAAAATATCTTCTACTTCTTCTTTTTCTTATTCTCTTTCTCTTCAGGATTTTCTTCCTGAATGATTATCCTTACTATTACTTTTGTCTCGGAGGAAGCCAATCTCAGGTCAGAATTAGGAAGAATTAAATCAGCCTCGAGCTCTATAGAATGAGTCAAAGATGAAATATCGATAGGGCTCGTTCTCACCTTATATTTGTCTTTTACCTTGCTCTCTGGACCTTTAATGAGAACCTGAGGAGGAAGGATCTCTGCTTTTATTAATTTGTACCCTTTCTGCATTTCTCCGGTAAGGTTTGCTTCCACATCCAGCAGGATTTCTTTTGTCCTCTCTAATTTTAGTTTGACCTGACCCGGAAGGATGTCCTTAACTTCTGCGCCTTCTGGTATAGTTATCATACTCTTACTCAGAGAATAATTTTCTACGTCTACGCGGGCATTCTTGAGGTCTAGAGCTGCATGGACGGTGGCGGAGGTAATTTGGACGAGAAGACGGTTGGGAGCCCTGATTGTTACATCAACAGTAGCTGGTGGCTTTTCTACTATCTCCATTTCAGATGGAGTGTTATGAAGTACCAGAGGAATGGTTATGGTTTTCTCTGAGAAAGTTTTCTCTGGGGGAATAAGAGTGAGCCAGAGGACCAGAGCAATAAGAAAGGAGAAGAGTTTGAGTCCCCAATTTTTCAAAAATAGATTTTTTATGAATTTTCTCATCTTATTTTAAGTAATCGAGCAAATATTGCTTAAGTCGTTCTTTATCCAATCCTCGTTTTAAGCGGCCTTTCATAGCGAGAGAAATAGTCCCTGTTTCCTCTGAAACGACTATTACCAGAGCATCTGTTTCTTGAGAAAGACCTATTGCTGCTAAATGCCTTGTACGGGCCAGAAATTCTTCACCCAAGTTGTGGGAGGCTGGAAGAGGCAGGAGACAGCCAGCTGCCAGGATCTTGTTTTCCTGGATGATAACAGCTCCGTCGTGCAAAGGAGAATGGGGAAAAAAGATGCTGACCAAAAGCTCCTTAGAGATAACTGCATCGATTTTTGTGCCGCGGTCAGCATAACCCTTCAGAGATATCTCCTTTTCAATTGCAATTAGAGCTCCTATCTTTTTGGACCCTAGGTAATCAACAGCCAGGAAGACATCTTCCAGGCGTTCTGTCAGGGCTTTAAGAAAAATTGGTCTTCTGAAAGAGTGGGAGCCGATTGTTGTCAAGAATCTTCTTAGCTCTACTTGGAAGAGGATAATGAGGGCGATAATCAGAAAGGGAGTGAAAATTTTAATGAGCCAGTGGGAAACGACCAGTTTTCCCCATTGCGTGATGAGAAAGAGGATACCGACTATCCCCAAGCCAATAGCCATCTGGAAGGCTTTTGTATCTTTTATCAGCCGGAAAAAGGAATAGAGGATTATAGTCACAAGAAGAATATCAAGGAAATCTCCAAGAGTAAAGTTGGCTAAGGCATTGATGATGTTAGCAAACATAGCTGCTCTTTTTCTCCTCGTTATCTGAAAAAGAAAAGGGATGCATGCTCTCGTCTATTATGGCTTCAGTAACAAGCACGGCTCTTTTGACTGCTTCGACATCATGAACCCTCAGGATATGGGCTCCATTAATGATGCTTAAAACCGCTGAAGCTATAGTGCCTTCGGTTCTTTCCTGTGGAGGCAGACTTAAGATTTTTCCGATAAAAGATTTTCTAGAAATTCCTATCAGGATGGGCCGGTCGATGGGTTCCAGAAATTTCAGGCTTTTAATCAATGTAAGATTATCCTTAAGGCTTTTGCCGAATCCGATCCCAGGATCAATGATGATTTTCTCTTTTTTTATCCCGTATGCTTGAGCAGTTGCGATTCTTTCTTCAAGGAATCCTCTTATTTCAGCTAGAAGATCTTCATAAAAGGGATTAAGCTGCATGTTTTTGGGTGTTCCTTTCATATGCATTAAGATAACAGGAATGTCCTTTTGTGCCGCAAGAGACAGCATTTTTGGGTCAAACCGGAAGGAGCTGATATCATTAATAATATCTGCTCCTTCGTCCAGGGCGGCTTCGGCGACCTCAGATTTTGTTGTATCCACTGAAATTAAGACATCGGTTTTTTTCCTTAAGGCAGAGATCACAGGAACAGTGCGCATTAGTTCTTCTTCTGTAGAGATGAAATCTGATCCGGGGCGGGTGCTTTCGCCTCCGATATCTATAATATTTGCACCCTCTTCAGCAAGTTCCAATCCTCTGTCTACTGCTTTTTCCTTATTAAAATAGAGGCCCCCGTCTGAGAAAGAATCAGGAGTGACATTGATGATACCCATCAGCCAGGTTTTCTGGCCTAATAATAATCTATTTCCCCTGACCTGAAGAATGGACTTCTTTCTCACCTCTTTACGCTTTCACTGGATCTGTTTTAATTGAGGGCTGAACCTTTTTAGACACTTTTTTTATTCGTTCTTTCCTAGGTTTTGTCTTTAGAGTAGCTTTCTTTCCATGGGTTAATTTCTTTCCTTTCATTATTGCTTGTATTTCGTCAGAGGTTAAGATTTCTTTTTCAAGCAAAGCCTCTGCAATCTTTTTCAAATAGCTCTTGTTTTTTTCCATAAGCTCTTTTGCCCTGTCGAAATTTCTGTTAATGATTTTTTTTACTTCCACATCGATAAGTTCTGCAGTTTTTTCACTGAAATTCTTGTGCATAGCCAGGTCCCTTCCAAGGAAGATCAGGTCATCGCGCTCACCGAATGCTAAGGGGCCCAGATCGGACATACCGTATTGACAGACCATCTTCCGGGCAATTTCAGTGGTTTTCTCGAAGTCATTGGCAGCGCCTGTGGTCATTTTTCCCAGGAACATATTTTCTGCGATTCTTCCCGCTAGAAGAACAGACAGCTGGGCTTCGAGGTAGGTTTTGGAGTAAGTATAGCGGTCATCGAGAGGGAGTTGTTGGGTTAAGCCCAAGGCTAGGCCTCTTGGGATGATTGTAACTTTGTGGATGGGATCAGCTTCAGGGATGAGAGCAGCCATGAGGGCGTGACCAGCCTCGTGATAGGCTGTGTTTTTTTTCTCCTCATTGCTGATGATCATGCTCTTTCTTTCTACTCCCATGAGGACTTTGTCCTTGGAGCTTTCGAAGTCTTTCATGATTACTTTGTCCTGGCCATAGCGTGCGGCCAGAAGAGCTGCCTCATTGACAAGGTTTGCCAGATCTGCTCCAGAGAAGCCTGGGGTTGAACGTGCCAGGACTTTTAAGTTCACGTCTTTACTTAAAGGAATATTTTTTATATGAACTCTTAAAATATCCTCCCTGCCTTTGACATCCGGCATATTAACAACGATTCTGCGATCGAATCTTCCTGGCCTGAGAATAGCATGGTCCAGAATATCGGGCCTGTTTGTGGCTGCTATGAGAATAACTCCTTCGTTGGCGTCGAACCCGTCCATTTCTACAAGGAGCTGATTGAGAGTTTGCTCGCGTTCGTCATGACCTCCACCCAGGCCTGCTCCTCTCTGTCTCCCGACAGCATCGATCTCGTCAATGAAAATCAAACAGGGAGCTTGCTTTTTTCCCTGGTCGAATAAATCTCTTACACGGGAAGCGCCTACTCCGACAAACATCTCAACGAAATCAGAGCCGCTGATAGAAAAGAAAGGAACGGCTGCTTCGCCCGCAACGGCTCGGGCAAGGAGAGTCTTGCCTGTTCCAGGTGCTCCGACCAGGAGGACTCCTTTGGGAATTCT
>DAOVDU010000032.1 GCA_030669305.1 Candidatus Aminicenantota bacterium | reverse complement strand
ATTAAAAGTTTGCACAGGAGGGAATAGGAGAGGTTGAGAGGATGCTCAAAGCACTTACTAAATCGCTACAAAAAAAACACTTGAATCCTTGAACCCTTGAATCCTCGAACCCTTTGCATCAACTAATTGGGAGAAGAACCTAAATTAATAATAAACAGAGGAGAATGATTTCGTGAAAAAACAACTCAAATCCATCTTCATTATCTTTCTCTTCCTGATCTATTCCTCTTTCAGCATTCAACTACTGAAGGCAGAAGAATCGTCACAATCCCCTTATGCCCAAGGAATAAAAGCATTTGAAAAATTCGTTAAAGAGCAAATGATTCTGGATAAGGCTCCAGGCGTTTCTGTGGGATTCATGAAGGATGATTTTATCTGGATCAAAGGCTTTGGATATGCAGACCTGGAAAACAGGGTGCCGGCTAAACCTGAAAGTTCATACCGGATGGCATCCATCACAAAAACCTTTACTGCCACAGCCATCCTCCAACTTGTTGAAGCAGGGAAAATTGACCTTGATGCTGAAGTCCAAACCTACGTGCCTTATTTTCCCAGGAAGAAATGGCCGATCACAGTTAGGCAACTTTTAGGACACTTAGGAGGAATCAGCCATTACAAAAACCACGCTGTGGAAAATCGTATCAAAATCCATAAAAACACAAAAGAAGCTCTGGCGATTTTTCAGGATTTTGATCTTATTGCCGAACCTGGCACAAAATACAACTATTCAAGCTACGGCTATAATCTCCTGGGGGCTGTCATAGAAGCAGTTTCCGGCCAGTCCTATGGAGATTACATTAAAAAACACATATTTGAGCCTCTCGACATGAAGGATTCCAGGATGGATGATCCTGCAGATCTCATTCCTAACCGGGCAAGGGGTTATCGTCTCATAAACAGGAAAATAAAGAATTCAGAATATGTAGATATCTCAAGCCGCTTCGCTGCAGGAGGTACTCGCTCTACTGTTATTGATCTTCTCAAATATGCCAAAGGAATAATCGAAGGAAAACTTCTCAAACAAGAAACTTGGAGGCAGATGCTTATTCCAATGGCCACCCGCGATGGGTACTTAACAGGCAGAGGCATGGGCTGGGCGGTGCGTCCCTGGAAAGGACATTTCCAGATCAGCCATGGCGGCTCTCAGCCTGAAACAAAAACTTATCTCCTCATCTTCCCCATAGAAAACTTTGCTCTAGCTGCTGCATCTAATCTGGAAAGTTTCGACCGCATGCTCTATGTCCAAAGAATGGCAGAATTTATCCTGGATGAGGACCTGGACAGTGCCATCTATGTTTCAGACAAAGAAGAAGAGCCTCTATATGATGCCTGTAATGATGTCTTTTCCTACGGGATGAGCAGCTTTGTCTGGCATAACGAGCCAGTTATAGAGAATGAAAAAAACCTCGCCAAAGCCTTCTTTTACTTTAATAAGTATGTAAGCATAAGAGCTCTAAGAAGAAACATCAATAAAACTAAAGATAAAATATCTGCCGGCATCCACCCCTACTCGAAACAAGCTTTTACTAAGGTGGGTTCCTTCATAGCTTCTGTTCTGGAAGATGCTTATGGCAAAGATGGGCTCCAAAGTTACCACAAAAACGGCCCTATAGCCTTTTTTAGCGATTATATTAAAATCAGCAAAGAATTGGCCTCCGGCAAAAGGGATTATGTGTTCTCAACAAGGTTCCAAAAAATAATTTCCAGATGGGAAAAAGACTGGGAAAAAGTTTATACAGATTATGTTCGTCGCTTATTTATCTTTTTCGATACAGATTTTGATGAATTGAGTATCAATCTGAAACAAGCCTTTTCTGGAGTATCGCTTTATCCAGATTTTCACAAGGAAATGGAAAGGGCAGCCCAGTATTTTCTGGAGAAAAATGAACTAACAAAAACTTTTAACATTCTTAACCTGAGCACTGAACTCTATCCAAACAGACCAGCTCCTTTCAGTAGTCTTGCCACAGTCCACCTCTGGACGGGAAATGTAGAAAAAGCTCGAGAACTTTACAAAAAGGCTATTGCTATAGACCCAAAGCATCCTAGTATCAGTCTCAACTGGTTCGAAAGTATTGCAATGAATCTAAAGAATGCGAAGAAGATTAAGGAATTCATTTCCCTCGCTGAAATCGCAGCAGAATTCTATCCCAAATCTTGGAGACTTCATAGAGACATTGGAAATGTGTTCCTCCAAATCGGGAAAAAAGACAAGGCTCTCTATTACTTCAAAAAAGCCTTAAAGCTCAACCCTAAACTCAAAGAGGTCAAAGAAAAGATTCAACAGCTCAAAAAGGAAAAGAACAAGCACTAAAATACCAATAACTAATGACCAAAACTAAAACATGTCTATTCAGTCTGTTCCGGCTCACGGCTTACGAATATTGCCTTAAACCTTAAACTTTAAACCTTAAACCTGTTCCGGCTTACGATTTACGGCTTACAAAGTTTGTTTTGGAATTTGTGATTTGTTTGTAATTTGGAATTTTATTTTATGGAACGCCAACTTATTTCTTTGGTGCTTCTTCAGGAATAAGGCCTACTTTCTTTCGAATCTCAGTGTCTAGTTGAGCTGCAAGTTCCTCATTATCTTTAAGCAGTTTTTTGACATTATCCCTTCCCTGCCCGATCCTTTCTCCTTTATACGAATACCAGGTGCCGGTTTTTTCAATCAGTCCAACATCCAAACCGCAGTCAACTAAATCCCCTTCCCTTGATATTCCTTCTCCATAAATGATATCAAATTGGGCTAATCTGAAAGGAGGGGCCATTTTATTCTTAACAATCTTAACCTTCACTCTGTTTCCAACGACTTTATCTCCCTCCTTCAACATAGCTATTCTCCTGATATCGACTCGCAAGGAAGTGTAAAATTTTAAGGCCCTGCCTCCTGTTGTCGTCTCCGGACTTCCTAAGAAAAATCCTATTTTTTCTCTTATCTGGTTGACAAATATAAAACAGGTTTTGGAACGACTGACAATCGCTGTCAATTTCCTTAAGGCCTGAGACATAAGCCGGGCTTGAAGTCCCATATGGGCATCTCCCATTTCCCCTTCAAGTTCTGCCTTAGGCACTAGTGCAGCAACAGAATCGACTACAATGACATCCACAGCCCCGCTCCGCACAAGAACCTCGGCAATCTCTAAAGCCTGCTCCCCATAGTCAGGCTGAGAGATGAGCAGATTATCAACATCAACCCCAACGCTTGCGGCATAAGTCGGATCCAGCGCATGTTCAGCATCGATAAATGCAGCCTGACCCCCCTGCTTCTGTGCTTCAGCGATAACATGAATAGCAAGCGTAGTCTTCCCTGTAGCTTCAGGACCAAAGATTTCCACCACTCTTCCTCTGGGAAATCCTCCTATACCAAGACTTAAATCAAATGCAATAGAGCCTGTTGGAATGACAGGCACTTTTACTGCAGCCTCTTTCTGTCCGAGTTTCATCACTGCTCCTTTGCCGAATTGCTTCTCTATCTGAGAAAGAGCAGCCTCTATCGCCCTGTTTCTTGAGGTTTGTTTTTGATCGTTTTCTTCTTTCATATTTCCCTCCTGAACTCTATAAAAAAGTAAAAAGTGAGAAGTAAGGAGTGAGGAGCAGAAATAATTATCAAATCTCTGTTCACTCCTTACTCCTCACTCCTCGCTTAGTTTGATGTTTTAAACATTTTATAACTCTAATTTTGTATTTGCCTCGCAATTCAGATCACGAACTGTAATCATAAAATCCTTTACCAGATTTCCGGCCAAGATAGCCAGCGTCTACCATTTTTTTCAGCAATGGGCAAGGCCTGTATTTTGAATCCTTGAAACCCTCATACAGAACTTCCATTATAAACAAACAGACATCCAGGCCTATAAGATCAGCGAGAGCCAAAGGACCCATAGGATGGTTCATGCCCAGCTTCATCACATTATCAATGGCTTCAACTGTGCCAACTCCCTCCATGAGCACATAAACAGCTTCATTGATCATAGGTATAAGAATGCGATTCGAGATAAAACCAGGAAAATCATTCGCCTCAACTGGAACTTTCCCCATCGCCTCGGCAAGTGTTTTCACTTGATCGAACGTTTCCTGAGAAGTGGCAATCCCTTTTATCAATTCAACAAGAACCATCAGAGGCACTGGGTTCATGAAATGCATGCCCATAAATTTGGAAGGACGGCCGGTCAGTGCTCCAAGACGGGTGATAGAGATGGATGATGTATTGGAAGTGAGTATGACTTCAGGAGGAAGGAGTTTATCGAGTTCTTCAATTATATCTTTTTTCACTCCAAAATCTTCAAATACCGCTTCGACAACAAAGTCAACTTCTTTGACGTCAGCCAGGGTTGTTGTAGTCTTAATCCGGCCTAAAATTGTATCTCTCTCCTCTTCAATCTTTCCCTTCTCTTTAAGCTTTAATAGACTTTTATCCATCATTTTCACAGAGCGTTGAAGAAAATCTTCGCCTACATCATTGAGAATGACTTCAAACCCAGATGCTGCCGCAACCTGGGCTATACCTGTTCCCATGGCCCCTGCTCCAATGACACCAATCTTTTTAATATCCATGAATCTTCTCCTTTCAGACAATTTCCACAGCCATAGCCATGGCGTCTCCTCCCCCTAGACAGAGAGAAGCAACTCCTTTTTTGAGTCCTCTGTGTTTTAAGGCATAAATCAAAGTGGTTAAAATCCTGGCTCCTGTTGCTCCAATTGGATGGCCCAAGGCAACTGCTCCTCCGTGGACATTAACCTTTTCCCTATCCAGCCCAATCTCTTTGAGCAGTACTACAAGTTGGGAGGAAAAGGCTTCGTTTATCTCGAAAAGGTCAATATCCCCAGTTTTCCAACCCACATTTGCAAGCAGTTTTTCGATGGCACCTTTGGGAGCATACATAACCATTTTCGGTTCTAGGGCGTTTGAAGTAGCACCTAAAATTCGAGCCATTGGAGTAAGTCCTTTTTCCTTTACAGCATTTTCTGATGCGACTACCACTGCCGAAGCTCCGTCATTTAAACTAGACGCATTTCCAGCCGTAACTGTCCCATCTTTCTTAAAAGCAGGCCTAAGCCTGGACAATTTCTCTATTGTGGCATCTTTTCTGGGCCCTTCGTCTACTTCGAAAACAATCGGGTCGCCTTTTCTCTGCGTAACCTCAACAGGAACAATTTCATCCTTGAAATAGCCTTTCTCAATGGCATTGAGGGCTTTCTGGTGACTGCTAACAGCATACTCATCCTGTTCCTGACGGGTTACACCAAACTTTTCAGCAATAACTTCTCCAGTCATTCCCATGTGCTGGTCATCAAAAGCACACCAGAGGCCGTCAATGATCATGGCATCCTTCATCTTAAGATCCCCAAATTTTATACCTTCCCTTGCTCCCCACAGAAGATGGGGTGCTTGACTCATGCTTTCCATACCACCAGCTACAATAATATCGTTTTCTTCCAGCCAGATGGATTGAGCTGCCAGGTGGACTGCCTTTAAAGCCGATCCACAAACCTTGTTCACGGCAAAACTGTTTACAGTAGGCGGAATTCCTCCCTTCATTGAGGCCTGTTTGGCAGGCGCCTGCCCCATTCCTGCTGAAACAACATTCCCCATGATGACTTCCTCAACATCTTCTCCAGAAATACCGGCTCTTTTTAGGACGTCGCTGATGACAAAGCCCCCTAAATCCGAGGCTTTAAAACTTTTTAGATTCCCTAAAAAATTACCTATGGCTGTACGGGCAGTACTGACGATAAAAACATCTCTTAATTCACACATTTATTATTCCTTTCGTTTTGGATTTAAATAAAAAGCATCCTCTTTTTATCATAATTGCATAAAGCTGTAAACCTCTTCGGTCTATTCAGTCTATTCCGTCTATTGTTTAATGGTAAATGGTTAATGGTAAATAGTTAATAACTTTCTTGCCTTCAACCTTAAACCATTATTTCAGCTCACGGCTTGCGATTTACGGCTTACGTTAATGGGGAATACTGATATACTGCTGAACTGCCATACTGCCGAAGAATAAGAAAATGGTGAATGGGAAATAGTGAATGGTTAATAGCTTTTTTGCCTTAAACCTTCAACCTTAAACATTTAACCAGTTATTATGTTTGAGTTTTGAGTTTTGAGCTAATTCAACTAAGTCCAGTTATCTCTCCTTCATCCGTAACGTCTACTTTCTCTGCCGAAGGCAGCTTCGGCAGGCCAGGCATGGTCATGATGTCTCCGCAGTAGACGACTACAAATCCTGCCCCTGAACTGAGGGATGCATCGGTTACAATAAGAGTGAAATCTCTTGGCCTTCCCAGAGCTTCATTGTCAGCAGAGAGAGAATACTGCGTTTTCGCTATGCAAACAGGAAGATTTCCAAAGCCTTCTCTCTCGATCCTGAGTATTCTCCGCCTTATTTTCCCTTCCATTGCAACTGAGGAAGCGCCATAAATTTTCTTGGCTACAGCCTCAATTTTATCCAAAATAGGAATCTCCAAAGGATAAAGGAATTGGAAATTGCTCTCATCTTCCTCCATTGCCTTAAGAACCTCTTTAGCCAACTCAAGGCCCCCTTTTCCGCCCTTACCGAACACCTCACTCAGAGCAATCCTAACTCGTTCCCTTCGGCACAAATCCTTGATTTTCTCGATCTCTGCCTCTGTATCCACATGAAATTTGTTTAAAGCAATAACAAAAGGAACCCCAAAAGTCCGTAGGTTCTCGATGTGCTTTTGGAGATTTTCAAAGCCCTTCTCAAGCGCTTCAATATTTTCCTGGTTTACTTCATCCAGTTTCACTCCCCCATGAAACTTAAGAGCCCTGATTGTAGCAACCAGAACACAGGCATCAGGCGGAGGTATATGACCAGTCCTTACAACAATATCAAAAAACTTTTCCGCCCCAAGGTCAGAGCCGAACCCAGCCTCTGTCACCACAAAATCTGTAAGATAAAGTGCCATACGTGTGGAAATAACCGAATTAGTACCGTGTGCAATATTGGCAAATGGACCGCCATGAATCAGCACAGGAGTTCCCTCCAAGGTTTGGACAAGGTTCGGCTTTAAGGCCTCACTAAGCAGCGCTGTCATGCTCCCTTCAGCCTTGAGCCCTCGGGCAAAAACAGGCTTTTTCTCAGGAGAATATCCGATAAATATATTCCCAAGCTTATCCTTTAAATCCTTCAGATCATCGGCCAGACATAAAATGGCCATGACCTCAGAGGCAGCAGTTATATCAAACCCTGTCTCCCTGGCTATTCCTCGCAACGGACCTCCTATGCCGACAACCACTTCCCGCAAAACACGATCATCCATATCCATGACCCTTTTCCATGAAATTCTCCGACAATCAAGTAGTCCGGAGGCTCCATCAAAATGAAGCCGGTTGTCTACCATGGCAGCCAAAAGATTATGCGCTGCTGTCACAGCATGAATATCGCCTGTAAAATGGAGGTTGATTTCATCGCGAGGCATAACCTGGGCAAACCCTCCACCAGTAGCCCCTCCTTTCATTCCAAAGACAGGACCAAGGGATGGTTCCCTCAGAGCTGCTGCAGCTTTTTTACCTAAGAGGCTCAGGGCATCTGCTAAACCGATTGAGGTTGTGGTTTTTCCTTCTCCTGCCGGAGTAGGACTCATGGCTGTAACCATTATCAGCTTGCCTCTTTTTTTTTCTCTGCCAACAAACCGTTCTGAAGATATTTTCGCTTTATACTTGCCATATTTCTCCAGGTCTCTAGCTTTAATTCCAAGTTTCTCTGCAATCTCTTCTATAGGCCTCATTTTAAATTTTTTAGCAATTTCCATATCATCAAGCATTTGGTCCTCCTTTCTATGAGTTTACCTTTAGGGGGAAAAATTTACAATTCTTTTTAGTAAGGAGTTAGGAGTAAGTAAAGATTAAATATTTTTTTCGCTCCTTACTCCTTACTGCTCACTACTCACTCCTTTTTTTAGATTCTGAAAAAGGAATTCATAGTCCTCGATAAGGCCTTGGTCAGCAAAGCTGAAATAACGGTTATTTCCGATGATGATATGATCCAAGACCTTCAACTGCATTATACTGGCCGCAAAAACCAGGTCCTTTGTGATTTCCTTGTCACTTCCAGAAGGCTCTGGATCGCCTGAAGGATGATTATGAACAAAAATCAATGAAGATGCATCATATCTCAAGGCCCCTTTCATTATCTCCCTGGGAAACACAGCACTTGAGTCTACTGTTCCTTCAAAAAAAGTCTTTTCTTCCAATATCTGGTTTTTTGCGTCTAAAAAAACAACTTTAAACTTCTCTTTTTTCGAATCCCTGAGTGCATGATAAAAATAATCAAAGACCTCCTTTGAAGAATGGCAAACTGGCTTGCTCATCATTCGCTCCTTAAGAAAGCGGCGCGAAACTTCCTGAACTAGTTTGATGCCGAAAACATTATGAGGCCCGATTCCCTTGATTTCTTGAAGCTCATCCTTTGAAGCCTCTAATACCCTTCTTAATGCTTTGAATTTTTTCAGAGCCTTCTTAGCTTGGAGCTTGCAGTCCCTTCGGGGAGTCCCTAAAGTCAAGAGAAGTTCAACAATTTCATAGTCCAAGAATCCCTGAAGGCCTCCTTTTAAAAATTTTTCCCGCAGTCTCCAGCGGTGCCCTTGTCTTTGATATCCGGCTCTTTGATTTCCAATCGAAGAATAACGATCCATTATTAATATGACGAACGAAAGATGGAAAATTTCACATTTGTACATCTATTTATTTTGGCTTTTCTTCTGTTTTTGTGGAATAGTACAGTTGAGTCCGTTTAGACCGTTGAGTCAGTTTTTTGACAGCCGTTCATGAATGTACTTGGCGGCTTTCCTTCCATCCCCAAGCGCAAGAATGACTGTGGCATTACCTCTTATGGCATCACCGCCTGCATAAACACCCTCGACATTCGTCATTAGACTCTTATTTACTTCAATCAGTCCCCAGGATGTCACATCTAATTCGGAGGCTTTATTGAGAAAAAGCCTGTTAGGTTTTGTTCCGAGCGCTTCTACAAAAGTATCCAATTTCATGATAAACTCGCTGCCGTCAATCTTAACGGGTCTAGGACGACCACTTTTGTCTGGTTCGCCAAGTTTCATTTCGAAAAGCTCAACTCTATTAACCCAGCCATCTTTGTCACCGAGCACTCTCTTGGGAGCGACCAATTCCTTAAGGATAATCCCTTCTTCCAGAGCATGCTGTATTTCCTCCTCCCTTGCTGGAGCCTCCTTCTTTGTTCTCCGATAGAGGATATAAACCTTTTTAGAACCAAGTCTTAGTGCACACCGTGCAGCATCCATGGCTACATTCCCCGCTCCAATAACTCCAACCGTATCTCCCCAGACTATTGGAGTATCATATTCCAAAAATTTATAGGCTTTCATCAGGTTGACCCGGATGAGAAATTCATTCGCTGAATAGACACGTTTAAAGTTCTCCCCCTCTATATCCATAAAGAGAGGAGCACCTGCTCCTGTCCCGATAAAAATGGCATCAAAATCCCTTCGAAGTTCGTTGAATTTTATGTTCTGTCCAACAAAGAAGTTAAGCTTTACATCAACGCCTATTTCACTCAGATAGGATATCTCGTAATCCACGATCTCTGTTGGGAGACGGAAACCTGGGATACCATACTGTAAAACTCCACCAGCTTTGTGAAGCGCCTCGAATAGAGTGACTTGGTAGCCGAATCTTCTCAGATCAACGGCGCAGCTGATGCCAGCCGGGCCTGAACCGATTACAGCTACTTTACCTGGCCTTTCCTTGATATGAATATCTTCCTTCACTCCATTTTCCCTGGCCCAGTCAGCCACGAATGCTTCAAGCTTCCCGATGTTTATCCCGTTTCCCCGTTTTGAGACAGGACAGACCCCCTCACACTGACTCTCCTGCGGACACACTCTTCCTGTGATCGCTGGAATAGGATTGTCTTCCTTCATTATAAAAAAAGCCTTCTTGAAATTACCGAAAGCGATCTCTCTAATTATCTCCAGAATCTTCATGTTAATGGGACAGTCCTTTTCACAAGGAGCACCAGTGCACTGAATACACCTTTGTGCTTCTTTCATTACCTCTTCTTTGTTGTAGCCACAAGGAACAGAACGAAAATTTTTTATTCGTTCTTCGACACTCTGTTCTCTCATAGGAACCCTGGTTCCACCTATTTCGATCACTGTCTCCCTGCCTTTTTTTGTTTATGTTTACAAAAATGTTTTACGGCCAGCAATTCTTTTTCCTTAAACATGGATAATCGGCTTATGACATCATCGAAATTAACTTTATGGGCATCAAATTCTGGACCATCAATACATGTTAATTTCATCTCACCATCTAGGAATACCCGGCACCCCCCACACATTCCTGTACCGTCAATCATGATAGTATTCAAACTGGCAATGGTTTTAATCTTGTTGATGCGAGTAACATCTGCTGCAGCCTTCATCATTTGGGGAGGCCCGATTATAATGACTCTATTTACTTCTTCCTGTCTTTTATATTTTTCCAGTAAGCCCTTAAGCACTTCAGTCACAAATCCATGATGCCCTTTTGATCCGTCATCAGTGGCGATATAAATCTCTGTGCTAGCTTCTCTTATCTCATCTTCCAGAATCAGCAATGACTCAGTCCTGGCTCCGATTATGGATATAACCTCGTTTCCAGCATTTACTAATGCTCTTACAACAGGCAAAATGCATGCAATCCCCGTACCGCCGCCCACACATATAACACGGCCAAATTTTTCAATCTCAGACGGATTTCCCAAAGGACCTACACAATTTATTAAAGTATCACCAGGCTTCAAGGTACTCAACTCCATTGTGGTCTTCCCTACAACCTGAAAAATCAACGTTACTGTCCTCTTTCTAGGATCGACGTCAGCCACAGTTAAGGGAATCCTTTCCCCTCGTTCATGAATCCGAATGATTACAAACTGCCCTGCTTGAAATCTCTCAGCAACATGAGGGGCCTCCACTTCAATAAGATAATTCTCAGTACTGAGCGCTTCTATTCGCACGATATTATGGCTCATACTCCAACCTTTTCTGTCTCAATGCTTACCCATATTGCAAAGTCAGAACAAAACATTTCACACATACCGCAGTTTAAACACTCCTCTGGATTTATCACATTCGGCGTACGAAAACCTTGGGAATTGAGTTCCTCAGAGAGTTCTAAAACCTTTGTCTGGCAGACTTCAACACAAATTCCGCAGCCTTTGCATCTTTCCTTTATAATGTAGATTTCAACTTTCATCTTTGAATTCAGCCTGCCTTTTCTTCAGAATCCATAAATTTGCCGATAATAACCTTATTTTGAGATCGCAGATCAAGATTTTCTGCAGATTCTCCAACTTTTATCTCGGAATTGTCATTGTAGAATCTCATCCGATCGACAGCATCCTGGATGCTCCCATTGTTTGCATTATATAGCAAACAAGGAGAAACAACTTCAATCACAGAAAAACCTTTCTTCAAAATACCTTCGATAATAGAATACTTCATCCATCCAGCATGAATAGGTGTCCACCTCGCAACATAATTAGCTCCACATGATTTTGCCAAATAGGGGATGTTATACGGCAATTCAAACTCATTATCTATAGACATTCTCATGAAAGGGGATATCGGGAAAATTTTATTCTCACTAATTGCACAAATAAAATTATTGACATATATTACTATAAGATCTGCCCCTTTCTTCCCAGCATCAATAAAATCTTTTGCCCCGGATAAAAGAAAATCAGCATTATTCAAAAAGACTGCCACTGTTAAATCTTTATCCTTCTCTTTGAGTTGAACGGCGCAATCAACCACACTGCCGTCTGTAACGGAGGATGTGTTAAGCTTTAAGCATTCAGCAATCTTTCCCGTGCAGCCGATACCTGATATTACAGCAATTTTATCTAGATCAATATTCACTTCTTTAACAGACTCAATAAAGGTATAGACTGCTGTCCCAATTCCACAACCTGGACACCATACAGAAGGAAATGAATCTGTATTCAAAAAAGAATCAGCCGGATGATATCTTTCAATGCTTTTCATTATCAGTCTTTGCTATCCACAAATCTCCCTAGAACAATCTTTTCATTGGCTCTTATTTTCAGATTCTCTGTGGGCTCGTCATTTTTTATGACTGAATTGTTATAAAACATGCCCATTCTATCAATTGTTTCTCCGAGCTTTCCATCGCTTGCATAATACATCAAGCATGGGGAAATAATCTCAATCAAAGAGAAACCCTGCTTAAGAATTGCCTCTTTCATAGAAAATGAGAGTCTCCGGCAATGAAGAGGAGTCCATCTGGCTACAAACGAAGCACCACATGTCTTCGCTAGATGAGGAATATTAAATGGGGAAGCCGAATCATCATTGTTTGGATTCCTTTTGAATGGCATTTGACGAAACGCTTTATGCTCCACAAAAACATTATATATAAAGCTATTTATGTAAATCACTAATAGCTCTGTTTCCTTTTTACAAGCTTCAAGAAAATCATCAACTCCAGATGCAATGAAATCGCTGTCGTTTAAAAAAACAACTACTTTTAAATCGGGATTTTCCAGTTTAATATCTGCCGCAGAATTAAATACATTTCTATCTACTATGTTCACTCGTTTGATTTTTAAATATTCAGGAATTTTTCCTGTACATCCAAAACCTGATGAGACCACACAGATCTTATCTGGATCTATTTTCAATTTCTTGACTGTTTGAAGAAATGTATTTACTACAATGCCTATTCCGCATCCAGGACACCATATTGAAGGCATCAAATCAGGGTGAAGCAGAGAATCAATTGGATGCTGATCTTTCCTTTTACTCATAACGACAAATTTTTGCTTATAGTTTTTATCTTGTCAAGAATAATTAGGCTCTATGACAAAAAGTGTGGAAGAAAAATGAAATTTTTACGTCTAAATGATGGATTTGAAAAATTAAATCAAAGGAGAGAAAGATGTCTAAGTTCTATTCTTTTTTCATGTGTTTTATTTTAGTCTTTTTTGCCATCTCCCTGAGCGCACAGGACGTAAATGTGACAGGGGACTGGGAACTTTCCATGGAAACACAGCGCGGACCGATGACACAGGAAATGCACTTTGAACAAGATGGCGAAAAATTGACTGTAACCATGACAACACGCCGCGGAGATGAAATCACAGGGGAAGGAACAATTAAAGGAAACGAAATCGAATGGACAATAACGCGCTCTGGCCGAGAGGGACAAGAATTCATGATGACTTATAAAGGAACAGTAGAAGGAGACACGATGTCAGGCGAGGTTCAAATGGGTGATCGCGGCTCAATGGAATGGACAGCAAAAAAGAAATAACATCCCCTTTTTAGCTCTGATTAAAAGAACCGTTTTATAAAACCCAAAGTTCAGTATCCACATTTCAAGTAGTCTGGAAAATCTAAAACAAATTGGTTTAAAGTTTAAGGTATTCATATTTTTCATTTAGTTCCTTCAACATTAAACCATTTTATACTCTTACCTTAAACATTAAACCTTAAACCATTTTATACTCTTACCTTAAACATTAAACCTTAAACCTTAATAGGCTTCGGTTTTTTCACTTTCAAAATCCCTATTTAAAGAATCCTTCTCATAATTAAAATTGAACAACTCTTTTTAAAATGTAGTTTATCGCTTAAAATAGGAAACTAAAGGAAAAAATAATAAGTTTTTGTTAATAAATGGAAGATTTTCTTTTTTCCTCCGTCTAAAATTATGTACGGAGGTTAAGAAGACGTGAAGTTATATGGAAGAAAAAGAGCTGGTTCAACTGAGTCAGGAAGGCAACGAAGAGGCCTTCTCTGCTTTAGTTAAAAAATACAGAACAAAAGTGTTTAACTTGGCATTTAGCTTTACAGGCGATCGCGAGATTGCTGACGATTTAGCTCAGGAGGTTTTTATTAAGGCGTATTTTGCTCTTTCCAAATTTAAATTAAAATCAGAATTTGGAACATGGCTCTATCGAATAACTGTTAACCACGCCAAGGACTACTTAAGGAAAAGAGGAAGGATTAGAAAAGTTTTTTTTGAGGAGACCATGAGAAATTCCATCGCCCTGGAAGACGAAATAGTGAAAAAAGAAAATGAACAGACATATGAACAGCGAAAAAAACTGGTTCGCAAAGCTATTCAGACCCTTCCTGAAAGACAGCAGATCATCTTGTCTTTAAGGGATATCCAAGGATTTTCTTATGGAGAAATTGCCAAAATTCTGAATGTTCCCCCTGGAACAGTGGATTCTCGTCTCCACAGAGCCAGAAAAATGCTAAGGAAAAAATTGGTTCCTTTTTTAACCAAAAAGGAGGAGGGATATGAATTGTAAAAAAGCCGAAACATTTCTCCTGCGGTCCTTCGATGGAATCCTAAAAAACAAAGAAAAAAAAGAGTTAGAAAAACATTTAATAAGCTGTCTTCTTTGTCAGAGGAGACGAAAGGAATACCAGAGCATCCTAGAAACATTGCGGCAAAATGATTTCCCAGAGCCTAAGCCTTATTTCTGGGAACGTTTACAGCCCAGGCTTAAGGAGCGGAAAAAATATGAACAGTGGTCATTATGGAAACAGTGGAGCCTAAGAGCCATTCCGCTTTCATTACTGCTTGTTGTTCTGCTCGCTGCTGTTACCTTTTTTCTCCCCGCACAAAAAGAAGAGCTTAGCCAATCCGAAATTCTTCTTCTTCGCAACTTAGATCCTTTCCAGGAAACAAGAACCTTGTTTGAGGAAGAAGGCATTGAAAACAAAAACATGATGCTTATTTTCACTGCAATGGAAGAAAATAACGGTTTAAGGAGATATTTTCCATGAAAAACCACTATAAATTCTGGATTGCCTTTTCTCTTATCCTTGTCTTTGCTGCTGGAGTCCTAGGTGGAATTCTGTTCGAACAGAATATCCTCGATAAAAAAACAAAAAAAATAACAAGGAAAAGAGCCCCTGTTCGTTTCCCATCCCTTGAAATGATGGCAGAGGAACTAAACCTCACCGAAGACCAGCAGGAACAGATAAGAGAAATCTTCAACAATAACGAAGAAAGGTTTAAAATCATGAGGAGCCAAATCCATGAACGGTTCTCATCTATAAGATCTCAGCTTAAAAGTGAAATAAAAAATGTTTTAACAGAAGAGCAAAATATAAAATTCGAAGCCATGATTGAAAAATATCTCTCTCAAAGAAGAAAAGAACAGGAAGAAAGAAAAAAACACTCAAAAAAAATCAAAAAAAATAAAGGAGAAGAAAAATGAAAAAGAAAATCATTCTTGGTGTTGTTATCCTCGTTGTTATTGCAGGGATTGTTTTTGGATTTGCTTTTTTCAGAGGCAATAAAAACAATAGAATAGGATATAAAAAAGAGGCAATCGATAGAGGAAATATCGAAGCTCTGGTTGTGACAACAGGCACATTAAACCCTGTTATTATTGTTGATGTGGGCAGTCAAGTTTCGGGAAAGATCCTGAAACTGTATGTAGATTTCAATTCCCTGGTCCAAGAAGACCAGGTTATAGCCGAAATTGACCAGTCTATATTCTTGACTAGAGTTAAGCAGAACGAAGCTAATTATCAAAGTTCTATAGCTACTCTAGAAAAAGCCAAAGTCTCTCTTGAAAACAACAGGAAAAAACATGAGCGCGCGAAGAATCTTTTTGAAAAGACATTAATATCTTATGAAGAATTTGAAACTGTTGAAACCCAATATTTCAGCGCCAAAGCAGATCTGCAATCCCAGGAAGCAAGGCTGGAGCAGGCAAAATCCACGCTCGACTCGAGCAAAGTAGACCTATCCTATACCATCATCAAATCGCCCATCGATGGAGTTATTATCAACCGGAATATAAATGTCGGCCAGACAGTCGCTGCCAGTTTTCAAGCTCCGGTCCTCTTTCAAATTGCCAATGACTTGAGCAAAATGCAGGTGGAATGCAGTGTGGACGAGGCTGACATAGGCAAAGTAAAGGAAGGACAAAAAGTCAAATTCACTGTTGATGCCTTTCCTGATGAAAATTTTACAGGGATAGTGAGTCAAGTGAGGTACTCACCTGAAGTTATTTCAAACGTTGTCACATACACAACCATCGTAGAAGTTGATAATCCTGAGTTGAAGCTAAGACCTGGGATGACAGCCACAGTTTCAATTGTAACAAGAGAGGCTAAAATGGCATTACGCGTCCCGGCTTCCGCACTGCGGTTTACTCCCTCTTTGTCTCCTGAAGAAATGAAAAAAATATTCGAAGACATGCAGCAAGAAATGAGAGGGGACAAGCCAACGCAGGCTGAAGGAACAACTACAGAAAGACGATCTGGAAGACAATCCCAACAAAGGCCGGATTCAGAAGGGCAGTCTTTCACAATGCGAGGATCTGGACAAGGACAGTCTGGATCGAAGATGAAACAGTTTTCTCGAGTCTGGATCGAAGATGAAAACGGAAAACTTAAGATGATTTTTATTAAAACTGGGGTGACTGATAACACCTATTCAGAAGTCACCTGGGGAAACCTAAAGGAAGGACAGGAAGTCATCACAGGTGAAGCATCAGGAAAAGAGGGAAGTTCCAGCAGTGACTTTAGAGGCGGCGGCATGATGAGGTTCATGAGACGCTAACACCATATCAAAATAAAATATAAAACCTAGTATAAGGAAAGACAGAAAATGGAAAATAACAATCTTATCCGATTTGAAGACATAAAAAGGATTTACGATGTGGGAGAAACGCAGGTCAGAGCCCTAAGAGGGATAACATACAGCATTCAACAAGGTGATATAGTAGCCATCATGGGCCCTTCAGGCTCTGGAAAATCCACCTTGATGAACCTCATTGGCTGCCTTGACAGACCAACGGAGGGAAAATATTTTCTGGAAGGGGAAGAAGTCTCAACCTTGGATAAAAATAGACTGGCTCGCATCCGGAACAAAAAAATTGGCTTTGTTTTCCAGACTTTTAACCTTCTCGCCCGCACCACCGCTCTAGAAAACACAGAACTTCCTCTTTTGTATTCAAACATGCCGGGAAAAAAAGCGAAGGCATTGGCCTTAAAGTCACTCTCTCTAGTCGGCCTGGAAGGACGAGAACTCCACAAAACAAACCAACTCTCTGGGGGTGAGCAGCAGAGAGTAGCTATAGCAAGAGCTCTAGTGAATAATCCTTCCCTGCTTCTTGCAGATGAGCCAACAGGCAATCTGGACACAAAAACAGGTAGAGAAATCATGGAGATCTTTAAAAAACTCAACCAGGAAAAAAATATTACAATTATTCTGGTTACCCATGATTCAGAAGTAGCTCAAATTTCTCACCAAAGAATCTATCTCAGAGACGGACTTATCGAGAAAGAAGAAAGGGAGTAAAAAATGAATATATTAAGAACGATTCGTGTCTCTTTGAGGGCGTTAAACCGGAATAAAATGCGCTCTTTTCTAACAGCCTTAGGCATAATTATCGGAGTAGGTGCAGTTATTGCGATGGTCAGCATCGGACAGGGAGCTAAGAGCGGCATTGAACAAAAATTCGAGGCAATGGGAACAAACCTGCTTTTTGTCCAGCCCGGCAGTCGTTCCTATAAGGGCCGGCATGGCGGTGGAGGAACATACGCAAATCTTACTCCTGATGACGCCAAAGCCATTCTGGAAAAAGCTGATGCTGTACAATATATTTCACCCAGTGTGTCTGCTCGAGCACAGGTCATCTACGGAAATAAGAACTGGAACACATCCATACAGGGTGTTGGCGAGAAATATCCTGAAATCAGAAACTGGGAAGTCGAAGACGGGATTTTCTTTGATGAAATCATGGTCAAGTCCGGACAAAAAGTCTGTGTTCTGGGAAGTGAGGTGAACGAGAATCTTTTCGAAGGAGCCGATCCTATCGGACAAATCATAAGGATCAAGAAAATTCCTTTTAGGGTGATAGGTGTTCTAAAATCGAAAGGAGAATCCGGAGGGTGGTTTAGCAGGGATGATATGATCGCCGTCCCTTATACCACCGCACAAAAAAGGATTATCGGAAGAAGCGACAGGATTAATAGTATAGATGTTTCAGCCGTAAGCGCGGACAGAACTGCGGAAGCAACAGCACAAATCGAAGAAATCATGCGGATCCGGCACAAGATTGCCCCGGGAGCAGAGGATGATTTTCATGTCAGGAACATGTCTGATGTTGCCGAAAGCTTTGCAGAATCCACAAAGATTCTCACAATCCTTCTCGGGGGAATAGCTTCAATATCCCTTCTGGTGGGTGGAATTGGCATCATGAATATCATGTTGGTCTCAGTTACTGAACGCATCCGGGAAATAGGGATAAGAATGTCGGTCGGCGCTCGGGAAAAAGATATTCTGTTCCAATTCCTGACAGAAGCCATTGTCTTGAGCGTCATGGGTGGTATTTTAGGAATACTCCTAGGAACGGGCAGCTCAAAGTTGATCTCACACTTTTCTGGAATGACAACCCTTGTCTCTATAGGTTCCATCTTGCTGGCTTTCATTTTCTCTGCCTCTGTAGGGATATTTTTTGGCTTTTACCCTGCCCGCAAGGCTTCAAAGCTGGATCCTATCGAAGCATTGAGATATGAATAGATATGATTAACTAGAAAATGGTTAATAGTAAATGGTAAATAGATAATATTTTATATTAATAATTCCATCTTGATTGACTTAAATCAACAAAAAAACTAAAGCAGACATGCTAGATAAAAACTCAAATTCAGAATATCGTTTGTTTTGCCTGTCTTGCTTTTTCTAAACTGTAAGGAGGAAAAAATGTTTAAACGTGCAATTGGAATTTTCGTATCTTTATTCCTTTGCTTGACTATTAGTTCTCAAGCCCAACAGAACGAAAAAACACTCTCTTTATCTTTGGAAGACTGTATCCTCAAAGCCATGAAGAACAATCTCGGCGTGGCCATCGATGTTCTGGACCCGGAACTTGCAGATATTTCGGTCGCCCTTTCACAGGAAAAATTCTTACCCCAACTTTCCCTCTTTTATAACAAAAGCAATACCAGTTCGGCCTCCTATTCCTGGATTGAAGCTGCTAAAGAGAGTATCTCAGAGAATATGACCTATTCAGCCGAGGTCAGCCAACAAATTCCCAGTGGCGGAAGCTTTACTATGCGTCTAAGTGGTAACAAATATGATACAAACAGACAATTTCAAACCATCAATCCCCGCTATGGAAGTACTCTGCGTTTTAATTTTAACCAGCCGCTGCTCAAAAATTTTGGTTTTAACATCAACCGCAAAGAAATCATCGTTGCTAAAAATAACAGGGATATTTCAGAAATCAATTTTAAAAAGGCACTCCAGGACACTATTTACAGCGTGGAAGATGCATACTGGAACCTGGTCTACAGCATCGAAATCCTCAAAGTGAGAAAGCAATCTTTTGACTTAGCACAAGACCTGCTGGAAAAAAACAAGAGGGCGGTCGAAGTCGGGACCATGGCCCCGATCGAAATCCTGAATGCCCAATCTGAGGTGGCTACCAGGGAAGCAGATATTCTTGATGCCGAAGCCACGGTAAAAAATAACGAGGATATTCTGAAAACAATCATAAACCTAGCAGAAGAAGAAGAATTGGAACTCGTAAAAATAATCCCCAAAGATAAACCGGAATATGAGAAAAAGGAAGTGAATCTTGATGAAGCTCTCCTGATTGCCATGAACAATCGTCCGGATCTACAGGCTTCGAGGGTTGATTTGAAGAATAAGGAGATAAACCTGAGCTATACCAGGAACCAGCTTCTTCCGGATTTAAGTCTCAATGCATCCTACTGGAGTCCAGGAGTATCAGGCGATCAAATTGTGTATAAGGACGGCAATGTACTCTCCGGAATAGTGGTCGGAACAATTCCAGGCGGAGCATCTGATGCGCTAAAGGATGCACTTGGTCTCAAATACAATAATTGGACAGTTGGATTAACCCTTGACATTCCCTTAAATTCATTTCTCTCCCGCGCAGCTCATGCACAGGCAAGAGTCAATCTGCAACAGACAATGCTGCAAATAAAAAACCAGGAGCAGCAGATATTTCTCGAAATAAAACAAACAGTAAGAGCAGTTCAAACAAACTTTAAACGGGTTCAGGCTTACAAAATCGCCCGTGAGCTGAATGAAAGAAAACTGGAAGCCGAGCAAGAAAGACTTAAAGTCGGACTCAGCACAAACTATTGGGTCCTTCAATATCAAAGAGACTTGGCTCTGTCCCAGACAACCGAACTCAGAGCCCTTATCGATTACAACCTCTCTTTGGCCAGTTTAAACAATGCTTTAGGAATAAGCCTCAAGGAAAAAAACATCTCAACCACTGAGATATTAAGGAGATAAACTCTAAAGAAAAACTCAATAGATCATAATATTAAATAATATATTTATTTTATACATAAGATAGACTTAGTAAAGATTTTCAACGTGAAAAAAGCCATCAAACTTATTAGGATTATCTTCTTTATCACATTTTTCGCTCTTTTCTCTTTTTCACAGGTAAACGATGAAAATTATCATGTAAAAATTCCAGAATTTCCCTCAATGCCAAAAATTGACGGCAAACTTGAAAATCCTATCTGGGAAAACGCCACAGTCCTCGACACCTTCACACAATATGAACCAAGAGAGGGCTCTGAGCCATCAGAAAAAACAGTAGCTTACCTCGGATATGACAAAAAAAATCTATACATTGCTGTACGCTGCTTTGACTCTAATCCAAAAGCCATCAGAGCCTCTCTCACTCAAAGAGACAAGGTACACGGCGATGACGAAGTAACAATTTACCTGGATACATTCAACGATAAAAAAAGAGCCTTCGCTTTCCAGGTCAATCCCTGCGGTGTCCAATCAGACGGCATTTACACAGAAATACGGCGGATGGGACGAAGAGGAGGAGGTGGCGGCTGGGGAGGTGGCGGTTTCGACAGAATAGATAAAAACTGGGATGCCTTCTTCTTAGCCAATGCGCACATGGATGATAAGGGCTATACAGTCGAGCTTGCCATCCCTTTTAAAAGCCTAAGATTCCCCAACAGCCAGCCACAAACCTGGGGGCTACAAATCATGAGAAGGATTCGTAGAAAAAACGAGGAAATATACTGGCATCCTCGCTCCCGAGACATTAATGGCTTTTTGATTCAAGCCGGAACCTTAGAGATTGACGGATTTATAGAGAAAGGGCGGAATTTTGAAGTCATGCCAGTTGTGACAGGCTTGAAGCAATCAGATGAAAAATTTAACCCTGAAGCCAGTTTAAACCTCAAATACGGCCTCACTTCTGATTTGACGGCTGATATCACTTTTAATCCAGATTTCAGCCAAATAGAAGCAGACATGCCTCAGATCGATGTCAACCAGAGGTATGCCCTATATTACCCGGAAAAAAGGCCTTTCTTTCTGGAAGGAAAAGATTTATTTGATACCCCGTTTGACCTGGTCTATACTCGAAAAATAGTCAATCCGCAATGGGGAACTAAACTAACAGGCAAAATAGGAAAGACTACTCTGGGCTTTTTAAGCGCTTATGATGAAAATCCTCCAGAGATCGAGATTTTTTATTCTTTGGATGATTCTGAGGATTCTGAGGAAGAAGAGAGTCCCCGAAGAGGATTAATCAATGTTTTTCGGATTAAAAGAGACCTTTATTCGGAGTCCCACATCGGCTTTATCTTAACAGATAAAGAGATGGGGCCTTCATGGAGCTCTATCACGAACAATTACAACAGGGTTGCGGGCATTGACGGCCATTTTAAATTCAAGAACTACTACAGGTTTAGCTTCCAGGTCCTGGGCTCCCAGAGCAAAGTGGGAAACGAAAAAACCGGCTTTGTTCCAGCCATGAATTTCAGCTTAAGTCGGAGATCACGCCATCTGTCTTTTTCAGCGGATTTTAACAGCATTCCTGCTGACTTTGAGGCAGCCACAGGATTTTTCCGCCGAAAGGATATCCGGTCTCTCAGCACCCGCATTGGTTATACCTTCCTGCCCCAGAATGACTTGATCGTCGACATCCGCCCATCTTTTGAATACAGAAGAATCTATGACTTTGAAAACACGTTGACCGATGAACAGTTCAATTTATCAGGATTCATAAGCGGATGGAGAGGGTCTTTTATATGGAGCACTTTTTCCTCTTCACTTGAGAGGTATGAAGGAACAAACTTTCGTAAGAAAACATTCCGGGCAAATTTTAGCTCTTCCCCTTTTGCCTGGCTGAACGGCAACATCTCTTTTTCCTTTGGAGACAGTATATACTACGATGAAAACCCATATTTAGGCTACAAAGCTTCCTATGGATTCAGGGTGTTCCTTAAGCCTCTCACGAACTTTCGTGTGTACTACAACTTCAATAATGATAAGTTCTATGAGAGTAAAGGCGGAGAAAAAGTTTATACTATCAACATAATCAGTCAGCGTATCAGCTACCAGATATCCCGCACATTATCTCTTCGTTTAATCACAGACTATAACGACTATTACAAAAAACTCTACAACAGCATTCTCCTGAGCTATGAGTACAGACCTGGCACGGTTTTCTATATAGGAGTTGATGATAACCAGGAGAAAGATGACTTGGGAATTTTCCGTAAAGAAGGCCGTTATTATTTCATCAAATTCTCCTACTGGTGGCGGATCTAATAACTCAAAGCGCAAAACTCAAAACTGGTTGAAGGTTTAAGGTTGAAGGTTTAAGGCAATATTCGTAAGCCGTAATCCGTAAGCAGAAAAATCATTCAGCATTAACTTATTTTCTTGTCTTGCCTCTTTGTCTTGCCAGCAAAGCGTTGTCTTGCCCTTTAGTTTGTCTTGCTTTTATTATTATCTGAGTCACTGTATTATTGAGTAACTGGTTCAGACAAACCAGATAAACCATATAAACGGAATAAACTGAATTTGGGAGCTAGGCTATTCCCCAAAGCCTTTTCTAATCATGAAAAAAGAGACTATTCCCTCTGTTA
>DAOVDU010000054.1 GCA_030669305.1 Candidatus Aminicenantota bacterium | reverse complement strand
GATTGTTTCACATAATAAAACAATAACAGCTCAAGAAAACGATTTGTTGGCTGATAAAATTCAAGATGCTGGAATAGATCTCAGCGTTTACTGCAATAAAAAGGGATTATGCGGGAAATGTTTTGTCGAGATACTCGAGGGTAAACTTCCTGCTTTAGATGAAAAAGAAGAATTTTTGCTAAAGCATAAAAGACTTAACAAAAATTTCAGACTTTCCTGTCTGTATACAATTAAAAGTGATTTAAGCATTAAAATTCCTGATGAATCGATTATTCATGAAACATATATTTTAACTTCTGGTATAAAATCTGTGGTTTCAGTCAACCCCACTGTTAAAAAATATAATCTTCAAATTAAAAAGCCAGAGATTTCCTCACCTGACTCCCTGCAAGATCTTTTTACACTCCATTTCAAGGATAAAAAATTAAGCATTCCTTTAAGTCTATTAAAAGGCTTGGGAGAAACACTGGAGCAAAGCAAATTTAATGTCACAGTAGTTGTGCATAGAGATAATGAGATACTAAATATCGAGCCATACAACACGCTCGACCACAATTTTGGAATCGCTATAGATATAGGGACAACAACGCTTGTAGTGGAATTAGTGGATTTAAACACAGGAGAAATTGTGGACACCTTGACTGAAATGAACAATCAGGTGAAATACGGCTCAGACGTTATCTCCAGGGTAAGCTTTGCCTTTTCAGATCCGAAAAACTTAGATGAATTAAGAAGATCGATTTTAGAAACATTAAATAAAATGATCAAGCAAATACTGAGTGAAAACAAAATAGATTCGTCTTATGTTTATGAAATCGTCGCCGCCGGAAACACATCCATGAATCACTTTCTGCTGGGTATGCCAGTTCACAGCCTTGCCGTGGCTCCTTACAATGCTGTTTTTACATGTTTACCTGAATTATCCTCAAAAGATTTAGGATTTAAGATAAACAAATACGGAAAAGTTTATGTTGCACCTAACATAAAAAGTTTTGTAGGAGGTGATGTATCCTCTGGCCTCCTTGCATCCGACTTCGCTAACAAGAAGGGCAATTGTCTATTCATCGATTTAGGGACAAATGGGGAAATTGTGCTGAAAACAAAAGATGCAATCGTGGTTACATCTACTGCGGCTGGTCCTGCTTTTGAAGGGATGAATATAAGCTGTGGAATGCTCGCTTTGCCAGGCGCAATCTATAAAGCCGAATACAAAAAGCAATTAAAAACTTTTACCATTAGAGACAAACCAGCCTCAGGTATTTGTGGAACCGGGCTTATTGACCTGTTCGCGATATTCCTAGAAGAAGGAAAAATCTCTCCTAAAGGGGTGATTCAGGATAAAAGAAAAAAAATCCTCATTACAAATAATATATTTATCACTCAAAAAGATGTCAGAGAAATGCAACTGGCAATCGCTGCCATAAAGACCGGAATCAAGATGATTTTACAGGAGAATAGCTTAACAAAAGATCAGCTAGACGGGATCTATATTGCAGGCGCTTTCGGTAATTATTTAAACATAAAGAACAGTATAAGAATTGGACTATTGCCGCAGATAGGTGAAGAAAAAATCATCTTTATTGGAAATTCCTCCCTTGCAGGGGCTAAAGCATTACTACTTTCAGCAAAATCAAGAAAGGAAACAGAAGTTTTGGTCAAGAAAATCCAGTATCTTTCGCTGGCCTCGAACCCAATGTTTCAAAAAAACTTTATTGATGCATTGGAATTTGGGGGTTAAAAAAGAATAATTTGTTGAGATTGCCGCGCTTCCTTCAAAAGCCAGCAATGACAGGGCGGATTATTCGTCATCCAATCTATATTTTTCCCTAAGATTTTTGTCGTAAGGTGCTTTTCTTGCTTGACAGCGCTCCCTCGAGCACAACTGACATGAAAAAAAATTAACTTCTGTCGGGAAATATATGCCTGAGATTGACTTTCTCGGAATCATAAGCATGTTCTCTGTCAATTTGACTCCGATTTGACCTTCCATATCTTGAAACAAGGAAAATAGCAGCTTCTGCTCTGTTATTGGCCAGTCTTTCAAGGACCCTGGATTCATGTTGGCTAACTTATCAAGCCCATACTGACTCTTCAAGTGTTTCTCTAAGTGCTGCATGCTCGAGTAAAGTGCCATATCACCTAGGGTCTCCAGGTAAAATTGTTTAAGGAGATCGCCAGATTGGCTGGCTTTATCCTCCAGCTCCTTGCCAATTGTAATAATATACGGGAAGACCCGCTCGACCTTCTCCAAGTTTACTCTTAAAACTCTACTGGAAAAAGCCACCCCGTTAATCCTTACTATATCTTTTCCTTTTTTGTCTATGTACGAGACTCTGTAGACAGATCTGGCTCTAATTAATGATTCTGCTTCCTTAATCAGCTCCTGAACATTTATCGAAGAGCTCTTCTTTTTATTCAAACGCAGTTCTCTTTTCACTTCTTCAAGATTCAATCGAAAAGGGACGTTATCTAATACTTTCATCTTGTCCTTGACATCTTCTGGATAAAATTCCTCAAAAATATCATTCTATTAAGTAATGGCTTTTCCGAACGCCTTATCTCATCTATCATAATTAAAATCTTAAGTAAATTCCAAATCACAATAATCGTAAGCAGTAACAGGCTTAAGGTAGAATGTTTAAGGAAAGAAAAATATTACTTTAAACTTTAAACATTAAACCTTAAACTAAATTTATACATGTATAACGAAGAACAAAGAGTAAAAAGCACAAATAATAAACAGTTATGAGATATGCTTAAAGGCCGAAGTATGAACAGGAAAATGAGAAAGGAAAAACTTAAGAAAGAAAAAAATACCAAAGAGAGAATCGTTGAAAAAGAAAAGAATCGTAATAAATTAAATTCAAAAGGAGAAAACGTGAGTAAAGAAGAGTTATTAACGAAAATGAAAAAATCAATTATTGAAGGAAATAAAGATGAAGCCAAAGCACTGGCTAGAGAGGCAGTTGAAAAGCATGTAGACCTTAATGAAGCGATAGATGAAGGATATGTTCCTGGAATTCAAAAGGTCGGGGATTTATGGGAGGAAGGAGAATATTTCTTACCAGAGTTGATAACAAGCGCTGAATGCATGAAAGCTGCGATGGGTGTGCTCAAGCCTGAACTGAAAAAGGCCCAGATCAAGGCAAAATCCCTTGGAAAAGTAGTTATCGGAACAGTAGAGGGAGATATTCATGATATTGGCAAGAGTCTTGTATCCTCGATGCTTTCAGCAAATGGTTTCGAAGTAATTGACTTGGGGGCAGATGTGAAATTGGAAAAATTTATAGAAATGGCTGAAGCAGAAGATGCTGATTTCATCTGTCTATCTGCTTTATTAACAACAACAATGCTAGGACAGAAAAAGTTTATCGAACTGCTCAAGGAAAAAAATCTTTTTGGTCGATTTAAAATCATGGTGGGAGGAGCTCCTGTTAACCAGAAGTGGGCTGATGATATCAGTGCAGACGGATATGCTGAAAATGCAATGACTGCAGTGAAAGAAGCGAAAAACCTTTTAAGAAAATAACAAAAATAAAATTATAAAGGAAAAAGCAATGAACTTAACAATAAGACCTAAATTAGAGCTTCTAAAAAAAGAGTTAATTGAGAAAATCATCGAAGAAGCCTATATAATTCTGGAAAAACAAGGGGTTTATGTAGAAAATATTGAGGCCTTGGAGCTTTTTAAAGAAGCCGGGATTAGGGTTGATGATGAAACACAGAGAGTTTTTATCACCTCTCAGCTAGTGGAAGATTCTCTTTCTTCTACTCCTTCTGTAATCAAACTATACGATAGATCCGGCGATAAAGAGTTTATAGTCGGTGAAGATGAGGTCCATTTCGATCCGGGCTCAACTGCAGTTACCATAATCGATCACAAGACACAAGAACAGCGAAAAGCATTGACAGAAGATCTGGTTAAATTTACCAGGCTAACAGATTGCTTAGATCATCTCCATTTCCAGAGCACAGGAATAATTAGCAGCGATGTTCCAGAGATAATTTCCGACAGTTATCGCTTATACATCTGTTTACAGTTCTCTGAAAAACCCATAGTGACCGGAACCTTCAGGGTCGAAGGCTTTAAACCCATGAAGGATATGCTTGTGGCAGTCAGAGGAAGCGAGAAAGCTCTTGAAGAGCGGCCGCTTGCTATTTTTGATGCCTGCCCCTCCCCTGCCCTTAAATGGAGCAATCTCACAACCCAGAGTTTAATCGATTGTGCTCGGGCAGGCATCCCTTCTGAGCTTATCTCCATGGGAATGACAGGTGCTACATCGCCTGTCACTATAGCCGGGACTTTGGTTCAGCATGTTGCAGAAAATCTCTGCGGCCTCGTCATATGTCAATTGGCAAAAAAAGGAGCTCCTGTTATCTTTGGCGGCTCTCCCTCAAGCTTTGACATGAGAAAAGGCACAACGCCCATGGGAGCCATAGAGACAATGATGATCGATTCAGCCTATGCCCAGATTGCAAAACATCTCAATCTCCCCACCCATGCTTACATGGGCTTGAGTGATGCAAAAATTAATGACAGCCAAGCAGGACTCGAAACAGGGATCGGAGCCGTGTTGGCTGCTCTATCCGGTATAAACGTCATCTCAGGCCCAGGGATGATGGATTTTGAAAGCTGCCAGAGCCTTGAAAAGCTTGTCATTGATAATGAAATCTGCGGAATGGCTTATCGGCTCATAGAGGGGATATCCCAGCGCGAAGATCCCATTGCCACAAATCTGTTCGACGGGTTTACAAAAGAGACACAATTCTTATCCATGCCGCACACACGAAAGTGGTACCGCCAAGAACATATATTTCCTCGTGTGATTGACCGGGACACCTATGACTACTGGGTTTCACTCGGCAAAAAATCTATGGATGATAGAGCTTCTGAGGAAGCGGAAAAAATCTTGCGGGAAAACTCTCCAAGCTTACTGGATAAAAATATTTTTCAAGAGCTGCATAAAATCATGCTCTCTGACGCCAGGAATAACAGCTTTTCAGCATTACCAGAAATAAAAATCGGCTCATCTCCAAAAGAGTTGATAGGATCATAAGGATTCAAGGGGTCAAGGGGTCAGGGGTTCGAGTAAAATGCTTAAGAATTATAAGGAATTAAAAGTTTGGCAAAGGTCCTATGATTTTTGAAGGGTTCGAACCTTTTGCATCAACTAATCGGGAGAAGAACCGAAAATAAATAACAGACTAACCGTCTGACAGACTAACCGACTAACTGACTAACCGACTAACTGATTAACCGACTAACTGACTAACCGACTAACTGACTAACTGATCTATCTATAAACATCCCTATGATAGACTCTTATCTTATAGTTGTTAGTTTTAAGATGTTCCTTTATTTTTTCTGCTAACACAACAGACCTGTGTTTTCCTCCCGTACAACCTATAGAAATAATCACATAACTCTTTCCTTCCTGTTGAAAATTAGGCATCAAGTAATCGATAAAACGGTTTATTTCTTTAAGATATTTTTTGGTTTCATCTGATTCGAGGACATATCTCCTGACTTTCTCGCTCCTTCCGGTTTTATCTCTCAACCCATCGATATAATACGGGTTAGGTAAAAACCGCGTATCAAAAACTAAATCTGAATCCAAAGGAATACCAAACTTGTAGCCAAAACTTATGATTACAATCTGCATCCCCAGTCTTTTTCTCTTCAAAAACCTTTTTGTGAGAATCTCTTTAAGCTGAGAGATGTTGATCGAGGAAGTATCAATGACATAATCGGCCCTATCTTTAATCTTAGCTAATCTTTCCCTCTCTAAAGCAATACTTTCCCTCACAGATTTCCTTCCTGAGAGTGGATGTGGCCGCCTGCTTTCGCTGTATCTTTTTATCAAAACTTCATCCGAAGTTTCAAGAAAGAGCAGTATGGGTTCTATTTTTTCCTTTATTGAATCCAAGACCTTAGGAAATTCCTCTGCAAAGCCAGCTTCCCTGATATCCACAACAAGCGCGACTTTTTCAATCCCGACCTCTTTTCTTCTCCATAAATCAATAAAGCTGGGAATAAGCTTTGCAGGCAGGTTGTCCACACAATAATAACCCAAATCCTCGAGAAAACGGCTTGTCACGGTCTTCCCTGACCCAGATAACCCCGTAATAATAAGGAGTCTATCGTCTTTCAATTTATTTTCCTCTTTTTATCACATGGAAGCGAAAGAGCTCGCTCCAATTTCCTGGTTATTTCCTGTGCGGCAAGGTAGCCTTTTTGCCTGAGAATATAGACCTTACAAGCGACCTCGATCAGAGTAGCCATATTCCTTCCAGGGCCTACAGGAATATTTATCCTAGGAATTTTTTCTCCCAAAAGTTTATAATCTTCAGGAAATTTTAAGCCAAGCCGATCATATTCTTTCCCTTGTAACCATTTTTTTAGACTGATGACCAAGTCGAGCTCTGACTGTCGGCAGATTGCTCTAACTCCAAAGATTTTTTTTATATTAATAATGCCTAACCCTCTAATCTCCATAAAATATCGCGCGAGGGAGGAGGACGTTCCGATCAATTTACCTTCAGCCAATCTCATAATATTAACAACATCATCAGAAATAAAACGATGCCCTCTGGAGATAAGCTCCAATGCACATTCGCTTTTTCCGATTCCACTGTCCCCAATGATGAGCACACCCAGACCAAAAATCTGAAGCAACCCTCCTGAAATTGTAATCTGGTCAGAACAGAGATTCGAAAAAAATCTTTTGGTCTCCTCTCTGCACTGTTTTCGAGAGAGCCCGGAAAAAAAGAGCGCAATTCTCTTCTTCCTTGCCACCTCTTCTATTTCTGGCAAAAAGGAAACTCCATCCGCAAGCATAATGCAGGAGATATCATTCTTTAATTTTTTCTCCAGAGATTTTCTTCTCTCTTTTGACGAGAGACGTTTGAAATCTTGAATTTCCTTCTTTCCCCAGACTCGAACAGACAAAGAACCCTTTCGTGAGGGAAATATACTTGTCTCTCTAGAAAAACCAATCTTTCCTAAAGCCGGTCGTAGCTTTAGAACCCTTCTCGCTTTTTGTTGAAATTCCTTGACTTGAAGGGAAATATTTTTCCCGCTATTCATTTAATTTTTCTTCTTCCTCACGAATGATATCCAAGATGGCAGTAACATTTTTAGCTTGAAGAATTTTCTTTATTAAAGAACTGGCCTTGCGTACAAGGCGGGCAATTGCTGCCAATATTTGAAGGTTTAAGCTTGGATTTTCCGCGGGAGAAACTACCAGAAAAAATATAAACGAAGGCTTTCCATCCAAGGAATAAAAATTCACACCTCTAGTTGATATGGCTAGCATAACGATAGGATTTTTTAAGCCCTTTATCTTACAGTGAGGAATGGCAACGCCATCTTTGATGGCCGTGCTCCCGAGTCTTTCTCTCTGGATGAGCTTTTCGTACAATTCCTTTCCTTTTGAAATTTTATCTTTCCTTTTTAAAAAATCAATCATCTCTTTGAGAGCATCTTCTCTTTCTTGAGAATCCAACTCAGGGATGACCATATCACTCATTATGAAATTATAGATTTTCAATTTAATCTCTCTTTGAAGGATTTTTACTCAGGCTCTACAAGCCCGTAATTACCGTCCTTTCTTCGGTAAAGAACAGCCCATTTCTCAGAATCAAATTTTCTAAACACAAAAATCTGTCTCTTGCTTGTCTCAAGTTGAATTATGGCCTCCTTAATAGACATCGGTTTTAAAGAATAATCCTGGCTTCTGATGAGTCTCCTTTGTTCTTCTTCTTCTTCTAAAGGAAGAGAGGGAAAGACTTCTCTTCCTCTACTTTTTCTCCTCTTCTGCTTTCTTAATTTTCCCCGCTCTTTCTTGACTCTTTTTTCTATGTTATCAAAAGCAGCAACAACTGAGCTAAACATGTCAGGAGTTTCTTCCTCCGTATTAAAGGTCGTTCCTTTGGCTTTTACGTTTATTTCGACTCTATGTCTGTACTTTTCAACACCAAGGATTAGATCCGCATCTATCGGGTATCCGAGCAACTTTTCCAGAGATTTAAGCCTTCTCTCGCAGTACTTCTTGATTTCAGGGGTTATATTTGTATGTCGGGCAGTAAACTTAATACTCATCAAGCTTCCTCCATCCAATACTTTCTTTTTCTTATATGGGAAGGTTGTATTCTGAGCTGTTTTCTGTATTTTGCTACAGTCCGTCGGGCGATTCTAAAGTTTTCTCTAGCCAACATATCCCCAATTTCGATATCACTCAACGGATCTTTTTTGTCCTCGTTCTCTACAAGTTTTTTAATCCTTTCCTTCACTCTTAATGAAGAAATTTCTTCGCCATAATCTCCAGATAAGGATTTATGGAAAAAGTACTTAAGGCTGAAAACTCCGCGAGGTGTCTGGATATATTTGTTAGCAACCACACGCCCAACTGTGGATTCATGAACTCCAATCTCCTGGGCTAGTTCTATAAGAGTTAAAGGCTTAATGAATTCAATTCCTTTCTCAAGAAAATCTTTCTGTTTATCCACAATGTACTTGGCAACCTTATAAATCGTCTTATTTCGTTGGTCCAAGCTCCTCAGAAACCAAAATGCCTTTTTCATCCTATCCTTTAGAAAACGGCACGCATCAGAATTTTCCTTTGAGGCTTGAGCCAACATCTTCCTATAGAAACTATTAATCCTTAAGCGCGGCAAACCCTCATCATTTAATGTTATCTTAAACTCACTATCCTCCTTCTTAACTATAATATCTGGGAAAACATAAAAAGTTTTCTCCTGGCTATATTTTCTTCCTGGAGTAGGATCTAAGTCTTTGATGACCTCGATATGAGACCTTATCTCTTCTAAAGAAATGCCAAGCGATCTTGCCAGATGAGGATAATCAGACTTTTCCAAAAGATGCAGATGATGGCTGACGATTTCTCGAGCTAATTCATCTTTTATCTCGTAATAGTCCATCTGAGTCAAGAGCGCTTCTTTAAGGTCCAAGCTTCCAACGCCAACAGGATCGAACCTTTTGATTTTATCCTGAACCTGGTTTACTCTCTCCAAAGAAACACTCATTGCCTTTGCTATTTCTTCAATTGAACTTATAAGATAGCCATCCTCGTTTATATTTCCGATAATATACTGAGCAATTTCTTTGTCTTCTTTATCAAAGAAAGTCAGATTAGCCTGCCAATTCAGGTGGTCCCAAAGAGAAAGACTTTTAGAAACGATATTTTCTAAATCAGGCGCTTTTTTTTCCTCAAAGTATAAAGAGCGAAATCCATCATCAAAATATTCCTGAAAATAGGCCTCAAATTCCTGATCTTCCGCCTTCTTTTGGACATCGACAGCCGATTCAACCTCTATGCTTTTTTTGGCTTCCTCCTGCTCCTTCTCCATCTCTGCTTTATCTTTCTGCTCTCCTTCGGCCCCTGCCTCAGTTTTCTCCTCTGTCGTCTCTTCTTCGATCTCAAGCATCGGATTTTGGGAGAGTTCTTCATCAATAATCTCGATTAGTTCTAAATTTGTTAAAGGGAGAAGTTTTATTGCCTGTTGAAGAGCAGGCGCAAGGATTAGTCTTTGAACCTGCTTCTGTTGAAGTTGTTGCTTCAGAATCATAATTTTATTCGCTCTAACCTTAACTGAAAATGTCAATCAAGATCAAAATGTTCTCCTAAATAAGTTTTTCTGACTTCTTCAGACGATACTAATTCCTGGGGAATTCCTTCTTTGAAGATTTTTCCCTTTTCTATGATATAAGCTCTATCAGTTATTTTTAACGTTTCTCTAACACTATGATCTGTTATGAGCAACCCTAGTCCTTTGTCTCTTAGGGAAAGCATGATTTCTTGGAGATCAAGGACGGCCAAAGGATCAATTCCTGTAAAAGGTTCATCCAAAAGAATGTACTCTGGATTCGTGGTAAGCGCCCGCACGATTTCAAGCCTTCTTCTCTCTCCTCCAGATAATGTATAAGCCTTAGCTTTAGCTAGATTTGCAAGCCCAAACTCTTCAAGAGTACTCATCAACTCTCCGTCCTTGTTCAAAGCCACATCGCGCATTATTTCTTTTATGCACAGAAGGTTGTCCTCTACACTTAATTTCCTGAAAGCAGATGGCTCTTGAGGAAGAAGGCACAAGCCTTTTCTTGCCCGCATGTACATGGGAAGTTCTGTAATATCTTCTCCATCCAGATAGATATGGCCTGAATCATGAGGAATGAGGCCGAGAATTAGAGAAAACGTAGTTGTTTTGCCAGCACCGTTAGGACCTAAAAGTCCAACGATTTCACCCTTTTTGACACTAATCGAGACATCGTCTACTACTTTCTTCTTGCGGTAGCTTTTTTCCAGCCCAGTCGCTTTTAAACAATCTTTCATTTTTCACTTTTTTACGGTTATAACTGACCTTTCTCGATCTCTATTTTCAACGACGATTCTACCATCGGCCATATAAAAAGTCAATTTGAACCCCTCTATCTTTCCCTTCTTCTTATCATTTATCACTGGGGTTCCTAAAAGATCGAGCGTCTCTGAATTCACATCGTATCTTGCCTCTTCTCCTTTTCCTTCAAGCTGATTCTGATTGATGATAACCTTCCCATAGGCAACTATTGTCTCCATCTCTCCTTTTTCCTTGGTCAAATGAACAAAAATAGATTGAGCACTCATGTTTAAATTCTTTAACTTCAGGCTACTTTTCTCTTGATAAGCAATCAGATTCTTTTCAGGATCAAAGTTCATGCTATAGGCTGAGATTTCTATCTTTTCCTCTTCTTGACTGCCCTCTCTCGTATATGGAAGAATTGATTTTACTCCCCCTCCGCATAAAATCTTCCCTGTTTCATTATAAATGGAAAGCTCTTTTGCGATCAGCATTTCCTTCCCCTGCCATACTTTGATATCTTCACTAAATAAAAAACGTTTTTCAGCTTCAGAATATCTCATTTCCCTGGATGTTATAAATACGGGTTTTTCTTTAGAAAAAAAGCCAACTGACCTTTCTGAAGCCCTCCGTGGATTCAATATGAGCTTTACTCCTTCTTTGGCCTCTAAATTGTTGTTATCAAGAAAGACGATTATACTTTCTGCTGAAATCTCGGAGCCCTCAGAAAGAATTCTTGGTTTAGATCTATCCTTCCCTTCAATCATGAGAATATTTTTTTTCCCTTTTATGTATATAATTTCTCCTTCAATAATCCTCTGGCTTTCAGCCCTTTCTCCCTGTTCGAATATCCTTACATTCTTATTAGAATGGAATTCCCTAAACTTTCCTTCTCGGTTTAAGCCAAATTCGATGGCTTCTGCCTGAATCCGGGTGAAGCTTCCAGATAAAGATGTAAACTTAAAGTCACAATCCCCCTTCGCTTTTATATTCTGTATCTGTGGAAGGTCCCAAAAGCCTTTTATGAATATCTCGTCGGCTTTAAAATCTCTCTTTTTATTATAAAGAAAAAGAGATGCCTGTTTCTGAAATGGCTCCTTCTTTCCTTCTTCAGCAATAAGAGAGAGTCTGACATTGCCTTTTAATAACAAGGATTTGATCTGCTCTCCGGTCGAAACCAAATCAAACTCCATAAAATCTGCCATGCCACAGCTATCACCATGAAAAATGAGTACTCCACCCTCCAATGTGCCATGCCTTTTTTTTCTTAAATAATCAAACTTATCTGCCTGGATCTCCAAGGGAAGAGAAGTATCTAGATTCGGCCATAACTGGAGGCGAATATTTTCTAGAAGCTCTATTTTTGCTTTCTTCAAGGAATAGACAACATGCTGAGCTGACCCTGTTACACGCCGGGATGAAAAATTTATTCCTTCGTCGCTTTTGATAACTTCCTCTCTGGTGTCATACTCTAAGAAAGAGGATTTTACCCTGAGGTCTTTAAACTCAATTCTTGCTTGACCTCGGACTAAAAAATGACTCCCCTCTTTATCATAGACTATCTCATCTCCATAAAGAAAAACATCTTGGCCATCTTTCTTTTTCAGAAAAACAATCTTAACATTCCCCTCTACATGGTACAGGCCGTCTTTCCCTAGATAATGCCTATCTGCCTGAATATGACGATTTCGCTTTCCTCCTTTATCTTCGACATGTTCAATCCTCTCTTTTTTCTCAATCTTCTTTTGAGATATTGCTTTAGACTGCATGGGGATTTTTAGCTGCTTTTTTGAATGAGATATAAAATTTATGGCAACTATAACCAGAATGACCAAAAGAAAAACTCCAATAAAGAGCCTTAAGACCTTAGCGAAGTGAAATCCTACTTTTCTCATATTTTTATTTTCTTCTTTTTCTTAACTATCAGATTCGCATGTCTATTATATACCCAATCAATAGTATAATCACTATATATAAAACCCCATATAAAACCCCAAATTCCATTGATCAATTATAGTAAAAAGTGAGGAGTAAGGAGTGAGGAGCAGGAAAACTCAAAACTAAGAACAGTTTAAGGTTTAAGGTTTAAAGTTTAAGGTTTAAGGCAAGAAAGCAATTTACTATTCACCATTTTCCATTAACTATTTTCCATTCCCCATTCACTATTCAAAAGGAATGACGGGGAGACAGGGAGAGGGGGAGACAAGGAGAAATAACAGTAGGCAGTATGGCAGTTCAGCAGTATATCAGTATTTCCCATTAACGTAAGACGTAAGCCGGAACGGGTTTAAGGTTTAAAGTTTAAGGGTTAATGCAAGAAAGCTATTAACCATTTACCATTAACTATTTTCCATTCACCATCCGCCTGTCTTGCCAGCGGAGCGTTGTCTTGCCGCCTGAAGGGCGTTGTCTTGCCAATTTATGTTGTCTTGCCTCTTTGTCTTGCCACGAAGGTTGTCTTGCCCTTTAGTTTGTCTTGCTTACTTAGATAAACCAGAAAGACTTCGAAATTCTTGCTTTTTTCCGACATTCATGTTAAATTTTTGCCTAATTCAATCTTTATTTA
>DAOVDU010000025.1 GCA_030669305.1 Candidatus Aminicenantota bacterium | reverse complement strand
ATTAAAAGTTTGCACAGGAGGGAATAGGAGAGGTTGAGAGGATGCTCAAAGCACTTACTAAATCGCTACAAAAAAAACACTTGAATCCTTGAACCCTTGAATCCTCGAACCCTTTGCATCAACTAATTGGGAGAAGAACCTTAATTATTAACTTTAAACCTTAAACCCGGTACGGCTTACGATTTACGGCTTACGATTTTTTTGTGCCAGTTCCAGGCTGTTTCGATTATAGTCTCTATATTCGAGTAATAAAGATGCCAGCCAAGGAGTTTTTCTGCTTTTTCCTTTGAAGCCAATAACACTGGAACATCACCTCTTCTCTTTGGCATTGTTCTGTAATGAATCTTTCTGCCTGTGAAGCCTTCGGTCTTTTTTATGATTTCCAGGACAGAATAGCCCTTGTTTGTTCCCAAATTGATAAATTCACTCTGTGAACTAGTTAAGAGCTTTGTAAGAGCTAATACATGGGCTTTTGCCAAATCAGTAACATGAATATAATCCCTGACTGCTGTTCCGTCAGAAGTAGGGAAGTCAACTCCGAAAAGGTCAAAGTTCTCTTTTTCTCCAAGTAAAAAGAGGAGAAGGTTAGGTAAAAGGTGTGTTTCAGGTTCATGCATCTCGCCGAGATTTCCTTCAGGATCCGCTCCGGCAGCATTAAAATAGCGAAGAGAAATGAACTTTAATCCATATGCTCGGTCATAATCTTGGAGGATTTTCTCGACAAAATATTTTGTCAGGCCGTAAGGGTTGAAAGGATTTAATGGATGAGATTCGCATATGGGAATCTGTTCGGGTATGCCGTACACTGCTGCACTGGAAGAGAAAACAAAGTTTTTAACCTCTGCTTCCAGCATAACTTCCAGAAGATTAAGGCTGCTTATGAGATTATGGAGGTAATATTTCTGGGGGTTGACATATGATTCTCCTACCTGGATAAGAGAGGCGAAGTGGAGGACAGCGCCTATATTATGTGATTTAAAAACTTTTCTAAAAGATTCTTTATCCAATAGATCGCCTTCAACAACCTCTCCACCTGTGATGAGTTCTTTTTTGCCAGTGGAAAAATTGTCGAAGATAATGACTTCAAATCCATCTTTGATAAGTTCTTTAACGGTATGGGAACCGATATATCCCGCACCGCCAGCAACGAGTATTTTCATCAGAGTTATTTCTTTATTAGTTTTTCTGCTATTTTCAGGCCTTCTTCTTTGGTCTCGAACTCATTGTCAAGCTGTAATTGATACAGCTTTTTTAGAATCCTTCCCATGGATGGGCCGGTTGATTGCCCCATTTTTAGAAGATCTCTTCCCATGATAATAGGCTTAATAGTCTCTTTGGACACATTCAGCTCGTCAAATTTTTTAAGAAGCCACGTGCCTTCTTCATCTAATCCTCTGACCGGTTTGTCCTCTCTTCCGGCTCGATCTGCGGCATCAAGGTAAACCAGAAGTTCTATCTCTCCATCTGTATCTGCTGCAAGACGATTGAAAGCTTTCTTTGTGATTATCTCTTTGTTTTGCCAAAGTTCCGAGACCCTATGATGACATCTGATAAGGGAGAGAGCTATTTTCCTTAAATTGTATCCATTCCAGGAAAAGATTCTGAACCTATCAAAAATTTTTTTTGTGATTTTCTCACTAGCTACATCATGTCCGTTGTTAGTGATTACCATTCTTCCCTTTTTGTACTCCCATTGGGCTGTGCCGGGTTTTCCAACATCATGATAAAGGGCAGCCAGGAGAAGAGTCAGCTTTTTCTCCTGATTTAAGTGAAAACGGTCAGCCAGTCTCTTTGCCTGGTCGACCGTAAGTTTTGTGTGATGCCAGACTGTATGGTGGCCGAATAAGTCTTTCTCAGGGTGAAAGATGGAATCCTGAATGGAGAGAGTAAGACTGTAGAGCTCTGGAAAAAGCTGTCGCAGCACGCCGAGTTTAAATAGTTCTTCAAGGCCAGAGGAAGGAAGAGGAGATAAAAGCAGGATCTTAAATATTTCCTCGTTTACTCTTTCAACGCTCAAGCCGCTTAAATCGATGTCTTTGGAAGAGTCGTAAATCTCAGTATCTATTGAAAAATTCAGTACGGAGGCAAAGCGTGCCGCTCGAAGAACACGCAGAGGGTCTTCGGGAAAAGCCTTGGGATTGGTCAGCCTTATTATTTTGGCCCTGATATCCTCCAGGCTGCCGAATGGGTCGATTAGTGTATTGTCAATGAGACGCAATGCAATACTGTTACAGCGGAAATCTCGCCTCTGCAAATCTCTTTCGATGGGAATATCGGGATTAACAGAAATGATAAAGTCTTTATGCCCGCGGACTTCTGATTCTTTTGGCATGTCTCTTCGAGGCAAGGCGATATCGTAAGTTTTTCTATTTATAGTGAATTTGATGACTCCAAAACTTTTTCCAACAAGGTCAACTTTGCCATAAGACTTGATTTTCTTGATGATTTTTTCCACCGGGTGATGGGTGATTAGAATATCCACATCTTCGGAGGGAATTCCTCTGATAAGATCACGCACATAACCTCCAACTGCGTAGACATCACCGTCAAAATGGCGAATAAGGAATTCCTTCTCTCGAAATTTTGCCTGCATTTTCTTCATTTGCTTATTTAACAAGTATACATCATTTTAATATGTTTATCTTTTTTTGTCCTCCATTTAAGATGTTTGATTGTTTAATAGATATTATTTAGTAGTTTTGAGTTTTAAGTTTTTTCCACCTTAATCCTTATGCTAAGTTTAAGGTTTAATGTTTCAGGTTTAAAGCATAATTTTTACCTTAAACCTTCAACCTGAATCCTTAAACCAGTTTCTATTCTTGCCTTAAACCTTCAACTTTAAACCTTCAACTAGATTTAAGTTCATGGCTATTCGTTCTCTTTGAATTTATCAAGCAAATTGGATACTGCATCTTTATGCACCATGAGAGTCAGCATTTTCAATTTGATGTAATCATCTCTGTAAAAATAATAACCTTTGAATTGTCCTCTGTGAGCTCCGCCGCCTGAGTCTTTAATCAAGAACCAGGTTCGGTCGCCCATTTCTTTGAAACCGACAGCATGGATGGCATGGTCATCAGTAGATGTTCTGTTGTAGAACCTGAATTCACGGCTGTCCTGATCGATGAGTTTTTGAAGTATATCATAAGTTGGGACAATGGCGATATCCTCAGCACTGCTGATGCCTGGTTCTGAAACATCTCCACCTAAAGCTACGGTGTATCCGTTTTTTAAAGAGTTCACAATGGCGTCGAAAAACTCATCAAGTGGAACATTATAGTACTCTTCACTATGCCACCAGTTATCAGGAACCTTGTACTCTCCTTTCGTATAAAAGGGAAGTGATTTAAGGCTCATAAAACATACATAATCGTCCAGAGGAAGCTGGAGAACATTTTCCAAGTATTCTTTAGGCGTCATGGATTTGCCGTTGACTTCGATTGTTTCTGAGGGAGTACCTAAATGTTTGTTTAGGATACTCTTCACATAAGAGATGGCTTTCTCTTCATCCCAATATTCGTTTTCTTTGCAGAATGTTAGGTAATTCCTGATTTCCCGGGAAAGTTTACTGTGATTATGTTCTTCCTGTCCTGGGAGAAGTCCTGAGTAGGCTGAGGCTGGAACAGCTCCGTATTTTTTCATCCTTTCTGTGACGGCATTATGTTCAGACCCCTGGCCCAAGGATTGTTTGCCTTTTTGCTTTATGAAGCCTCTTGCTTTCTCTACATATTCCCAATACACGGTGTAAATTTCTGAGAGTTTTACTTCTCCCTTTTCTAGGCGCTTCAATTCGGATTCGAGAAAAGAGGTTGTTGCAAACGACCAGCAAGTCCCTGTTCTGTGCTGACGAAGGGGAGGGTTATGGAAATACTGGGTGAATTCATCAAGAGATGAAGGTTTTTCGATTCTCGAAAAATCAGAGGAGAGAAATTTTCTTTCTTTTCCATTGATTTCCCTTGTTTTGTAAATAGCTGAGTTTTTCTCTATAAGCTCTTCGTCAGAGATTTGAATCATTTGTTTCTCGATAATTTTTTCTTCTGGACTGCAGGAATTGATTGTAAAGTTTAAAAAGATAATAAAAAGACTGAAAAATACAATTAGAAAGACTTTTTTCATGATAACCTCCTTAAAATTTGTTAGGATAATCCAGATTTTCTCCTGTTTAGTTGGATATAGGGATAATATTATATAAGAATAAAAAGTTCAAATGACAAAACATGATAAAAAATCAGAAGCATGAAATCCGAAACCTATATCGGTTTAAGGTTGAATGTTTAATGTTTAAGGAATAATACTAAATGAAAAATATAAATACCTTAAACCTTAAACTTTGAACCTTAAACTTATCCGTTTGGCATCTGGATTTTGTAATTTGTATTTTTTGAGCCTACTAGCCTGAGCTTCAAGGAAATGGAGATACTTACTTTGAGTATTAGTGACTTGTTCAATTTTTGTCAATAGTGTATCCTTATGGCTTAAAAGTAAAAATTATCACAATGAGAAGGAAAGCCTGCTTCTTCTTTGCTGTTATCTTATTTTTTGTAAATTTTTCTTTCTCGAGCTCTTTAATAAAAGATATCAATGTATCTCTCAGGGAGAAAAAGATCATAGATTTCGGCACGAACGGGCTGTCTCTAGTTTTTTATGTCAATATATCGAATTCTTCTTCTAAAACATACTATCTTTCAAGCTATAATTATCGCTTTGTTGTTAACCAGAAAGAGTATCTTCGTTTACAGACAAGTTTAGAAGAAGGGCTTAAAATTGATGCTTCTAGAAATACAGTTATTGCTCTTCCAGTAAGAATTACTTATGAGCATCTATTCCAGACTGTAAAGGGAATAGAAGAGGAAGATAATGCTTCGTGTTATCTTATGGGAGAGTTAGCATTTTCCCATAGGAAAAGAGAGAGGGGAAGACTTCCTGTTGCATTTTCAGGAGAATTCCCGATCTTTAAAAAACCTGATGTTAAAGACCTGTTACTGCGAGTGAATGCCCTTACTATTGGCGGGGCAGATTTAAGCTTTGAGATCAAGTTTAAGAACAGGAACGGATTTGAGCTCCTAGTAAACAGTATAAGCTACGAAATCAATTTAAGGAGTTATTTAATCGGAAAAGGAATGATAAGCGGAGATAAAAATATTGAAAAGCATGGAGCAAAAGTTTTTACTCTTCCAATTCTTTTAAATTTTTTTGAAGTGGGAAAGGATGTTTACTCTATTCTGCAACAGTCCTCCACGCTCTGTCGCTTTTCTGGGGAAGTGGAAATTCAGACTGTATGGGGAAGACTTGTAATCCCTTTTGACAAGAGTGAAAAAATCACCATTTCCAAATAACAAGTACCAAGCACCAAATTACAATGACCAAAACCTATTCTGGTTTAAGGTTGAATGTTAAATGTTTAAGGCAAGAGTGGAAATTGGTTTAAGGTTGAATGTTAAATGTTTAAGGCAAGAGTGGAAATTGGTTTAAGATTGAGTGTTTAATGTTTATGGAACTGTATGAAAAATATGAATACCTTAAACCTTAAACTTTGAACCTTAAACTAATTTGTTTCAGGATTTGGGATTTGGAATTTTATTGATATTGTTTCGAATATTAATATTCGTATGATGAAATGAGAAAATATGATGCTTAGTGTTATCATCCCTACCTGTAATCGTGCTTCTTTTTTGAAAGAAGCCATTCAATCTGTGCTCGAGCAGGATTATTTTGATGGCTCCGCTTTCCCGGAATCATATGAGCTTTTAGTGATTGATGATGGCTCGACAGACAATACGAGAGAAGTCATTAAGCATTTTGGTGAAAGAGTGAAATACTATTTCCAGGAGAATAAAGGAGTCAGTACTGCCCGAAATCGAGGACTTAGACTTTCTTGCGGAAATTATATTGCTTTTTTAGACTCGGATGATTTATGGATGAAAGATAAGATAAGAGTCCAGATGAGCTATATGAAAGCTTTTCCAAAGGCTTTGGTTTGTTATACGGAGGAGATTTGGAGAAGACAGGGAATTATCGTTAACCCCAAGAGAAAGCATCAAAAATATTCAGGTTGGATATTTGATAAATTATTATTGTTATGCCTTTTAAGCCTTTCTTCGGCACTGTTCAGAAGTGAAATTTTTGAGGAAATAGGAGTTTTTGATGAGAGGTTGCCCGCCTGTGAAGATTATGATTTTGGCATCCGAGTTGCTTACAAATACCCAGTTCATCTCATATCAAAACCCTTGATTATCAAAAGAGGAGGCCACGCTGACCAGCTTTCCCGAAGATACTGGGGAATGGACAGGTTCAGGATTGAGGCTTTGGAGAAAGCTTTAGGCTTAGACTTAACTCCGAATCAGGAAAGGCTTGTTAGAGAGGAATTGGTGAAAAAATCTCAAATACTGGTTAATGGATTTAAGAAAAGAAACAGGCTCGCTGAAGCAAAAAAATATTTGTTGCTTATAGATAAATACAAGCTAAAATAGGAGGGAAAATGAGTGTTTTAGATATCATCAAGGAAAGAAAGAGTGTCAGAAAATATAAGGAGGATTCAATCCCTGAGGAGGTTTTTTTTAGGGTTCTTGAGGCTGCCCGCCTTGCGCCGTCAGGGAAGAATCTTCAACCCTGGAAATTTATCATTGTCAAGGACAGGACGTTGAAAGAAGAATTGGCGGAAGCTTCGGCTGGTCAATTTTTTATAGCCAAAGCACCTGTCATTATCGTCGCCTGTGGATTTCCAGATTATTGTTATGCGGATATGGGGCGTTATATGAAATCCTGGTCAGTAGATGTGACAATAGCTGTAGAGCACCTTATTCTAGTGGCCCAGGATGAAGGGCTGGGAACTTGCTGGATAGGATCATTCGAAGAACAAGATGTTAAATCTATTCTTAACGTCCCTGAAAATGTAAAGGTTTTGGCACTGACTCCTCTAGGCTATCCAGATGAAGAGCCGCGAGACAGAGGACGGAAGGCGCTAGAAGAGATTGTTTCTTATGATACATTTTAATGAATTAAGAATGAGATGGCACGGAAACAAGGGACGATAACAGTAGGCAGTAGTCAGTATAAACGTAAAAGTCAAAGCTTTAAACTCAAAACTGATTTCTGTTAATCAGTTAATCTGTTAGTCAGTTGTTCGGTTAATCTGTTATTTTAATTAAAATATTTAACAGACAAACCGACTAACCGATTAACAGACTAACTGTTTTCTTTAACCTTTTCTCGAACTTTTTCTTTTTTTGCCTGTCTTGCCGCCCGATAGGGCTTTGTCTTGCTAATTATCTAACGAATATAATGGACTCGATGCATAAAACTGTTTAAACTTCCTAAATAAAACAGGTTCAACAGACATATTAAATTAACATTGACTAAAAAATGTACGCAATTATAATAAAACAGTTGATGAGGTAAAAAATGCTAGACGATGTTGTTATTTCAAGAGCCATTATTGAAAGCTATTACAAGGAGTTGTTAGATAACTTAGAATCAGATGTGATAATCAGTGGAGCTGGGCCTGCAGGCCTCTGTGCTTCTTATTTTTTATGTAAAGAAGGCTTTAAGGTTGTGGTTTTCGAAAGAGCCCTCAGACCCGGAGGCGGGATGCCCGGAGGCGGAATGATGTTCAACAAGATCGTCATTCAGGAGGAGTCCAAGCCGCTTCTTGACGAATGGGGAGTTAACACCACTCATTATAAAGAGAACTACTATGTGGCCTCTTCATTGGAGACATTGGGAGTACTGCTCAGTCAAGCGATTAAAAAAGGTGTCCACATTTTTAACTCAATTTCTGTTGAGGATGCGTTGATTTACAATGATAAAATTAATGGGGTTGTGATCAATTGGACTGCTGCCGGAATAGCTAACTTCCATGTTGACCCATTGACAATGAGAAGCTCTTTTGTTGTGGATGCTACAGGACATGCGGCCGAGGTCGCTCAGGTGGTCAGTCGAAAATCAGGAGCGAGGCTTTTTACTTCCACTGGCCAGGTAATAGGTGAGAAGTCCATGTGGGCCGAAAAAGGAGAAAAGATTCTCCTCGAGAACACCAAAGAAATTTTTCCTCACCTCTATGTTTGCGGAATGGCTGCGAATGCAGTGTTTGGAGGGCAAAGAATGGGGCCAATTTTTGGCGGAATGTTTCTTTCTGGCCAGAAAGCAGCTCAGATGATTACCCAAAGACTCCGCAATAAATAATTATATCCGTTGAGTCTGTTTTTCTTGCTCCTAACTCCTAACTCCTCACTTTTTACTTATATCAGTTTTGAGCTTTGAGCTTTGAGTTTTGAGTTAAATTAAAACCAGTAGTTCAAGCCGATAGAAATCTGGTATCCGCTGAGGTCAAATGACTCAAATCCTTCAAATCCTTCCTTGAGTATTGCTTTCAGGAAATTATATCTAAATTCCGCTTCTAAGCTGATTCTGTTAGCCACGGGTATCATGATTCCTCCGAAACCGTGGTATCCAATCGAGATTCTATTTTCTTCCCGGGCATCAGCATAGTAGATAGGGTATCCGATAACATCTTCATCTAAACCTGGGTCATAAAACCATTCTCCTGAATCAAAGTCGATCATGTCTCCTCGGAGGTATACATTCCACAAATAAATCCCGATTCCGCCTCCGATATATGGGATGATTTTGTATTTTCTTCCCATGGGAGTGAGTTTTAAGGAAGCTTGAATGGGTGTGATAGAAACAGAAAATGTATGGGTAATAGCATATCCTTCTCCATAATCAAAAGCATAGTCATAACCTTCGATATTCTCGCCGATATAATCCAAATAAGCTCCAGATTTATTTTTGTTATAACCGCTTATATTGAGGACTATACTTATCTCTCTTGAGAGGAAATATTCATACCCAAAACCGAAATTCGTATTTTGAAAACTGGATTTGGTGAAATCCATCTGATCGAATTCAATCTGCCAGAGATTATCATCAGGATTGTCATACTGAGCCCTAGGGATGAAATATCCCACTTTAAACGAGACAATATCAGGGAAAACAATACTCGGAATGAAAAGAATTAACGCTGTTAAAAGAATCAAAGTTTTTTTCATTTTATCTCTCCTCGATTTAAAGTTAATGCAAAATTTATGCCAATAATGACAAATTCCCTTCCAGGGGGAGCTTGAATTTTAACTGTGGCAAAAAAAGGTCAACTGTCCACTAAAATCCGCTTTTCTGGCTTAAAAGGATGTTTATAGAATAGATAAGGACTGTAGTCAAGACTTTTATAGTAGGCCGTAATAGGTTTAATGTTGAAGGTTTAAAGTTTAATGTAAAAAAAAATACCTTAAACATTAAACCTTAAACCCATTTCTATTCTTGCCTTAAACCTTAAACCTAAAACCTTAAACCCATTTCTGTTCTTGCCTTAAACATTAAACCTAAAACCTTAAGCCAATTTCTGTTCTTGCCTTGAACCTTAAACCTTAAACTTATTTAAGCCAAACAAACCAGATAAACGAGATAAATGGAATGAACGGAACAGGCCGAATAGACCGTATATGTCTTGCCTCTCATGAAAAATTATCTTACTATAAATATTGCTATGTATGTAAATACACAGATAATAAAGGTTGATCCTGAGATTGTCGAGCCGGATAAAATAGAAATTATTGCTGATGTTTTATCAAACGATGGCACTATTGTCTATCCGACGGAAACATTTTATGGGCTGGGAGCGAACTGTTTTTCTGAGGAGGCGGTCAAGAAAATATATCGCCTGAAGAGAAGAGCTGCCTCAAAGCCTGTCTCTGTTGTGATCTCTGATTTAGATATGCTGCGGAGTGTTGCTGTCAACATCCCACCTGAATTCAAGTCACTCTACTCTGAACTCTGGCCTGGCCCCTTAACCTTAATTTTTAAGGCCTCTGCTCTTCTTCCAAAGAATCTTGTGGGCTCTGCCGGCTCTATAGGAGTCCGGCTGCCAGGGCATTCCTGGCTGAGAAGTCTGGTGAGATGTACTACTTTTCCCATAGCAGCCACCAGCGCCAATGTCTCTGGAGAGGGGGAAACGACTCAACCGGAGAAGGTCATTGAAATGTTTAATGGAAAAGTCGATCTCATAGTAGATGGAGGGAAAACCAAAGGGATTATGCCTTCTACGGTAGTCGATTTAACGACTGGGAAACCACAGATTCTCAGGGAAGGGGCAATTTCTGCATCAGAGTTAAGTAAGTATATTGAGTGATTATAAGGAGATATATAGATTCTTTACCACGTAAAATTCCAAAATCCAAAACTAATATTGGTTTAAGGTTGAATGTTTAATGTTTAAGGATTGATACTGAATGAATAACATATACATTAAACCTTAAACCAATCCGTTTGGAAATTGGAATTTGGATATTAATTATCTTACTTTGGCACCTGCAGGCACATCCTCGATGAAAAAAGGAATGATGGCTTTACCGTCTACATCAGCCGCAAGCAGCATAGCCTGAGATTCTATTCCTCGGATCACAGCAGGCTTCAGGTTGATAATAACCACAAGCTTTTTTCCTACCAGGTCTGAAGGTGCATACTCCTCAGCTATCCCTGCGACCATAGTTCTTTTTTCTGTTCCAATGTCAACTTCAATTTTTATGAGTTTTTGTGTTCCTTCCACCTTTTCTGCCTTTAGTATTTCCCCTGCTCTGAGATCCATTCTTTTAAATTCATCAAATGAAATATATTCCATTTTATCCTCCTTAGTGGCCTGCGCAGACTTGTCCTCTTCTTCCTTTAAAAAATCTTCTAAATTGACTCTTGGAAAAAGAGGTTTGGGCTTTTGAATTTTTTGGCCAAGCTTGAAGTTGTCAAATTGTAAGTCAGTGAACAATTCTTCTTGTATTGGCTTTTCCTCACCAAGATATTTCCAGATTTTTTCCGCTGACTCAGGCATCACTGGAAAAATGAAGTAGCTTATGGCCTTTAGAGCTGCGGCAGCCTGATAAAGAATCCTTCCCAGCCTTTTTTGCTTGGTTTTATCCCTGGCAATTTTCCAAGGCTCGTTATCGGCTAGGTATCTGTTTATAGAGTTTATGTAGACCCATGTTTCTTCAAGGGCTTTGTTCAGAGAGTAGCCTTCGTAATATTTATATACATTTTCCTTGACCGACTCAAACTCAAGGCGGATTTTTTTATCTCCCTCATTCTCTTCATCAATTTCTTCGATCGCTCCGCCAAAGTAGCTTTGGATCATTGTGAGAGTGCGTTGCACAAGGTTTCCAAGGTCATTGGCCAGGTCAGAATTCACGCGGTGGATAAAGGCTTCGTGCGAGAAATTTCCATCCAGTCCGATTGGAATTTCTCTGAGCAGAAAATAACGCAAAGAGTCTGCTCCAAATGTGTTCAGGATAATATGAGGGTCAAGAACATTACCCTTAGATTTAGATATCTTCGACTTATCTTTGAGCCACCAGCCGTGACCGTATACAGTTTGAGGGAGAGAGAATCCTGCAGCTATGAGGAATGCCGGCCAGAACACAGCGTGGAACCTAAGGATATCTTTTCCGATAAGATGGAGAGTTGCTGGCCAGAATTTATCAAAGAGTTTCATATCCCAATCATAACCGAGACCAGTAAGGTAATTGTGTAGGGCATCGAACCATACATAGATAGTATGGTCAGAGTCATCAACGACAGGAATTCCCCATTTTACTGTTGTTCGAGTGATGCTCAAGTCCTTGAGTCCCTGTCGGACAAAGTTTATAACCTCGTTCATCCGGCCTTGAGGGCGGACAAAAGCCGGATGTTGCTCATAAAACTCAAGAAGGGGCTTCTGGTAGGCTGCAAGTTTGAAGAAATAGCACTCTTCAGAGACAACACCTGCTTTTTTTCCACAATCAGGGCAGGTTTTAAAACTTTCTTCTTCGATAGGTACATCTTTGGATAGAAAATTTTCACAGGAAACACAATAGTATCCTTTATAGATTCCTTTATAAATATCTCCTTTTTCCTTTAATTTCTGAAAAATCTTCTGGACACCTTTTTCATGAAGAGGTTGGGTTGTGCGGATAAAATAATCGTAAGATATATTCAAGGTTTTCCACAGGTTTTTGAACCTAAATACGACTTTGTCAGCCAGTTCTATAGGTTTTAAACCCTTTTCTGCGGCGGACTTTTCCACTTTCTGGCCGTGCTCATCTGTTCCAGTAAGAAAGAAGACATCTTTTCCAGAGAGTTTTTTAAAACGGCTGATGGCGTCAGCTATGATGGTTGTATACGCGTGGCCTATATGGGGAATATCGTTCACATAGTAGATTGGAGTTGTTATGAAAAAAGTTTTTTTAAAGCTCTCTACCACTATACATTCCTCCTCTTATCAAAGTCATTGCCTCTGATCGTGTCGCGCTGCTGGAACGGAATGATCCCCTAACAGCAGAAGTGATGGTCATGGATTTAGGTTTTTTAGCTCCTCTCATAGACATACACATATGTTCGGCTTCTATAACGACCATAACTCCGAGAGGTTTTAGGTGTTCTTTGATAAGGTCTGCGATCTGTTTGGTTAGTCTCTCTTGAACTTGAAGCCTTCGGGAAAAAATGTCTACAACGCGCGCAATTTTACTGAGACCTACGATTCGTCCTTCCTTTGGAATGTAAGCCACATGTGCAACTCCCGCAAAGGGAAGGAGGTGGTGTTCACACATCGAATAGAGAGGGATGTTTTTAATCAAAACCATCTCATCATGCTTTTCGCCTTGGATAACCTTAAGCTGTTCGGCCGGGTCTTCGCTTACTCCCCCTAGTATCTCGGAAAACATGGAGGCAACTCTTTTTGGTGTCTCCTGGATACCTGTGCGTTGAGGATTTTCTCCAATACCTTCCAGGAGAAGCTTTACTCCTTTTTCAATTTTTTTTAGATCCACTTTTTTCTCCTTGATGATTTCTGGCATTGCTGAATTCAGCCGCTAATGTTGTTTGTTTTTAATCTTTTCTGTCGAGTGCCTCCTTATTTTTATAAAACTCATTCAAAGCGAGCTGTATAATTTCCTTGATAGAAAGCTTTTCTTTTTCTGCCAGTTTCAGACAATCAGAATATTCAGGCTGAATGTTGACTGCTTTTCCGTCGAGATAAGCGATTTTTATCGATATTTCTTTGTCAAGAATGTTTACTTTAAGTACTTTCCTCTCCAGCACTCTTCTCTGTACTGGAAAATATCTGACTCCTATAGAACTTGTTTCTTTAAAAACTGTGCTGATGAGAGCATCTATTTTATCAATCTCTGCCAGCAGGGTCAATTTTGTCGACAACCTGTTTTTTTTCATGACAATAGGAGTGAGGAAAACATCCAGAGCCCCCTGCTTGAAAGCCTTGTCAAAGAAGGCTGCCAGAATCTGCGGGTTTGAATCGTCGATGTTGGCTTCAATGAGATAGATTTTCTTGTCCGCTTTGAAATCATTCAAGTTTCCGTAAAAAATACGTAGAATATTGGGGAAATCGGGAAAGTTTCGACTGCCTGCTCCGCAACCAATTTTTTCGTAGCATATTTCGGGAAGAGGAATGAATTTATTAACCAGAGTTGAAACAATAGCCGCGCCAGTTGGGGTGACCAGCTCTTCTTTGACCCATGCGGAATAAACAGGGATGTTTTTCAAAAGTTCAGCCACAGCAGGAGGGGGAACAGAGAGGATGCCGTGCGATGTTTTGACCCATCCCTGGCCTAGATTCAAAGGAGATGCGTAAAATTCTTTAATTTTGAGAACCTCAGTCAGAAAACAACAACCCATGATATCTATTATCGCATCATCTGCGCCCGCCTCATGGAGATGAGCTTGGTGGAATTTTTTGCCGTGAACGTGGGATTCGGCCTCGAAAAGCCTCTTGAAAATCGCCAAAGCATTCTTTTTAACAGAGTTAGAAAAGGGGCTTTTTGCTATAAGGGTTTCGATATCATGCCATTTTCGGGGGAATATTTCTTTGCTTTTAACCTTGACATCCACTTTTAATCCTCGAAGAGAAGACCTTTTTGTCTCTTTGATTTGAATTTCTACAGGAAGCTCTAACTCAGCCATTTTATTTTTAAAGAGAGATGAGGATACGCCCAGGTCAAGAAGGGCCCCAAGAATCATATCTCCGCTCATTCCAGAGGAACCATCGAAATAAATATATTTCATCTTAACTTATTCCTTTCTATCCTTTAATTTTTTGTTCAATTCTTTATTTATTAAGGGCAGGATTTCTCCGGCTTTTCCTCTAAAAGAAAAATCGGCATAGGAAGTAAGTGGTGTTGGGTCAGGATTGATCTCTACAATCTTTGCATTGGCTTCTGCAGCAGCAAGGGGGAGTGATGCGGCGGGCTGGACCACTGCCGATGTTCCAATAGAAAAAATTATCTCGCAGCTTGAACTTACCTGGAATGCTTTGTAGAGGACAGAAGAAGAGAGAGATTCTCCGAACCACACCACGTGCGGCCTTAAAAGGGCTCCACAGTCAGGACAGTGAGGAGGGATTTCTTCTAAGGGGATATCATGATTTTCTGTTATCGTTCTTTCCTCCGTGCATCTGACTTTCCAGATATTGCCGTGGAGTTCCAGGATATTTTTTGAGCCAGCTTTCTGGTGAAGGCCATCTATGTTTTGGGTGATGAGAATAAAATTCGGAAAGATTTTTTCCCATCGACCCAGGATTTTATGGCCTGCATTAGGTTTTTTGGAAGCTATGATACCTCTCCTCCAATCGTACCACTCCCAGACTAATTTTGGATCTTTGATAAAAGCGATTGGAGTGGCAAGATCTTCTGCCCTGTATTGTTTCCACAGGCCTTCTTCTCCACGAAACGTAGGAATCCCCGATTCAGCCGAGATTCCTGCACCTGTGAGCACTACTATCTGTTTTGTTTGGTAAAGAATATCTATTAATTGAGATATTTCCGGGATTTTACGCATCTCGTTCTCCTCTGGACAATAGGATAACTAAAATAAGCTTAAAACTCAAATCTCAGAGTTGGGAATGGTTTAAGGTTTAAGGTAGAAGGTTTAAAGAAATAAAATAAGGATCATCTCCAAAAGAGTTGGTAGGATCATAAGGATTCAAGGGGTCAAGGGGTCAGGGATTCGAGTGAAATGCTTAAGAATTACAAAGAATTAAAAGTTTGAACAGGAGGGAATAGGAGAGGTTGAGAGGATGCTCAAAGCACTTACTAAATCGCTACAAAAAAAACACTTGAATCCTTGAACACTTGAATCCTCGAACCCTTTGCATCAACTAATTGGGAGAAGAACCTAAAATAATAACCTTAAACTTTAAACATTAAACCTTAAACAAAAAATATGTTTAAACTCTAATATGTGAACAAATATAACAGACGGAACAGATTGAAAAGGCTGAAGCTGCTTGACTTGTTATATGAAAAATTATATATCAATATTCTCAATTTGTTTTAGATTGATTGTTCTTGACTAGTAATTTTTTTTGATTTATCGGAACAGACCGAATAGACGGAATAGACCGAAAAGGAGGGAAGATGACTGAAGGAAGGAGTGAAAAACTTCCCTTGGTTGAGATAGGAATCCTCGGCGGAACAGGTCTGCATAAAATAGATGATATTGAAGTCATCGAAGAGGTCGATGTTAAGACCCCATTTGGGAAAATATCGGGTCCTTTCATAATTGGCGTATTGGAAGGAAAGAAAATTGCCTTTCTCAGCCGGCACGGCAAGGGCCATCGCATCCTCCCCTCAGAAATAAACTACAGAGCCAATATCTACGGCTTTAAAATGCTTGGAATCGAGAGAGTAATTTCCATCAACTCAGTAGGCTCGCTTAAAGAGGAAATAAAGCCCAGGGATATTGTCCTATCAAATCAGTTCTTTGACAGAACTCGACGGAAAAACTCTTTTTTCGGCGAAGGGATTGCTGCACATATCAGTTTTGCCCAGCCCGTTTGCCCTGAACTTACAAAGGTCCTGTTCGATGTAGGCAGAGAGCTTAACTTGAGAATTCACCGGGGGGGGACATACATTTGTATTGAAGGGCCTGCTTTCTCGACCAAGGCAGAGTCCCAAATCTACAGATCCTGGGATTGCGATGTCATCGGTATGACGAGTGCTACGGAAGCGAGACTTTGTCGAGAGGCAGAAATTTGTTATGCAACGTTGAGCCTGGTCACTGATTATGATGTCTGGCATGAAGTTGAAGAGCCCGTATCAGTAGAGATTATTTTGAAAAACTTAAAGCAAAATATCCATAATGCCAGTGCCATTATTAAAAGGACAATCGCAACGCTTCAGGCTCATAGAAGCGGAGAATGTGAATGTGCTCAGGCCATGAAGAATTGTATCGTTACGCGATCGGATCTTATTCCTCAGGAAATAAAAGAAAAGCTGCGGCTAATAATAGGGAAATATGTATTATAATTTATAACAGGATTAGTATCATGAGTCTTGTGATAATCGGCACATTTAATTTTGATACAATCGAAACTCCTCGCGCCAGAAGAGAGATGATTGTAGGAGGTTCTGGTACTTACTGTTGCCTGGCTGCTAGCTTTTTTACAAATCCAAAGATAGTGGGTGTTGTAGGAGAGGACTTTCCTGAGGATACGATTGAACTTTTTAAAAAGAAAGGCATAGATGTCCAAGGTCTTGAGATTAGATCCGGAAAAACTTTCCACTGGGAAGGGCGCTACGGCGATGATCCTAATAAAAGAACGACGATTAAAACAGAAGTGAATGTCTTGAAAGACTATAGGCCTCAACTTCCTGTGGAATACAAGACATCTGACATAGTTTTTCTGGCCAATATCGACCCTGAACTTCAAGATGATATTCTAGCTCAGGTTCAAAAACCTGAGCTTATTGCTATGGACAGCATGAATTTCTGGATCAAAAGCAAAGCTTCTTCAATTTTTAAAGTTTTAGAGAAAGTGGATGTATTCTTTGCCAATGATGAAGAAGTAATAATGTTGGCCGAAGAGGCGAATATTGTTAAAGCCGGAAAAAAAATTCTCGAGAGAGGTCCTTCTCTCATAATTATTAAGAAAGGAGAACATGGAGCATTGCTATTAGGGAAAGAATTTACTTTTGGAGTCCTTGCATATCTTTGCGAGGAAGTGATAGATCCCACTGGTGCAGGCGATAGTTTTGCTGGTGGTTTTTTGGGCTATTTGGATAGGGTTAAATCTTTTAAGGAAGAAGAATTTCGTAAGGCGGCGGTTTACGGAAGCGTGCTGGCCTCTTTTGCCATCGAGGATTTTGGCATAGATCGCTTTAAATCTTTGTCTTATTCTGAGATAGAAAAACGTTTTATTGAGTTCAAAAAAATGGTTTCTTTTTTATGAATAATTTAGGCCAGTAAATTCCTACATTTTTCGATTAATACAGGAAGAACCTCCCTGTAATATCCAACTATTCCAAAATCGGCTTCCTTGAATATGTGGGCCTCTGGGTCCTTGTTTATGGCGATAATACACTTTGAGCCTGAGCATCCAGCGAGGTGCTGTGGGGCACCAGAAATGCCCACAGCAATATAAAGGTCTGGGCTTACCATATGACCTGTTTGGCCAATCTCGTGACCTGCCGGCATCCAGCCCTCATCACAAGGGACCCTGCTTATTCCTACAGCACCGCCTAGAATCTGTGCCAGTTCTTTTATTAGCTGGAAACCTTCTTTGCCACCGATACCCCCACCCCCAGTTATAATGACCTTTGCCTCCTCAAGCCGAATTCCTTTTACGTCCTCCTGAAGTGTCTCCAGGAGTTTGCCCTTAATCATTGAGTTATTGACATCAAGTGCAACCGGCACAATCTCACCTTTCCTGGATGTATCTGGCTCAGCTTGTGCTGCTGTTCTTGGTCGCATCGTAATGACTTGGGGCTTATTATTGGTGGATGCCCACACTGCCATGGCATTCCCCCCGTATACCGGCTTGGTTTGTAGAAGCGATTTAGTATCCGGGTCTATTGCCAGCTCGATGCAGTCTAAACAGACACCAGCTCCCAGCCTTGCGGCTAATCTTGGAGCAATATCACGCCCCATATCTGTCTGGCTGAAGAGAATAATTGACGGTCCAGTTTGGTTGCAGATATCGGCGATTATGGATACGTAATGCTCAGGAAATGATTCAACCCACGAAGCTCCTTCGGCTGTGTAGACCTTGTCCGCCCCGAGTAAGATAGCCTCATTCGCAGCCTCCTGGATATTCTGTCCAATAAGCAGAAGGCTCAATGGCTGGTTAAGGTCAATACAGAGTTTCCTGCCGGTTGTCATTAATTCTTTGGTAATCGTGGTGATTTTCTCTCCTTTTACCTCACCACAGATTAGTACTTCTTTTTTATCTGACATGGCTCTATCTCTTTGGCTGGAGTCTATATGACTCCTGCTTTTCTCAATCTTTCGGCCAGTTTAACCGATGCCTCAGCCGTTGTTTCTCCCTCAATAATCTCGCACTTCTTCTCACGTACTGGGATAAAGAGCTTGACCAGTCTTCTTCGGACGGCTTTGGCTCCAATTTGAGACGGGTCAGCATCAAGGTCACCCGCTTTCCAGATAGGAATTTGCTTCCGAGATGCTGATATGATGCCCCATCCAGATGGAAGCCGAGGCTGCCCTACTTCATTGCTTACTGTTGCAACTGCTGGTGTGGGAACGGCAAATATCTGATAGCCGTCAAGGGTTACTCTTTTCACCTTCAGTTTTCCGTCAACGACATCTACGGCTTCAGCCAGTGTAACGAGGGGCAAACTTAGGTTCTCAGCAATTATTGCACCTACTAAACCCTCATCCCAATCAGCCGCCTGTCTGCCGCATAAAACCAGGTCAAAGTTTCCAACCTTTTGTATCGCCTGGCTCAGGATATGAGATGTTGAAAAGCTGTCTGATCCTTCGAATGCTTTATCAGCAAGGACAATACCCTCGTCAGCTCCCATGGCAAGAGCATGCTTGACAATGCTTGTATCAGCATCATTATCAATAGTTAATACTGTTATCTTGCCTCCATATTTATCCTTGAGCCTTAGAGCTAACTCAACTGCCTGCTCATCGTAGGGATTTATCACGGGCGGTATCCCTTCTGGCGGTATAACCCGCTTGGACTCCATATCCAATTTAAACTTTGCCGGGGGAATTTCCGGGTCCGGTATTTTCTTAACACAAACTATAATATCCATTTTAACTATTTCTTTTTTAATTCCTTAATCTTCTCCTTCTCTCTCATTTTCTTATTATTTTATAACTGGAGTGTGGATTATCCGTATTGATAACATATGCCAAATCCAGCCCTGGGAAGAGTCCAATCAATGGCATCTTTGTCACATACAATCTTGCAACTGCCGCACTCCAGGCAGCCCTCATAGGAAAAGGTGATGTGATCTTCTGTCAGCTTGAAGCAGTCAGCTGGACAGGCATATAGACAGTAATGCTCATCGCACTTCTTACAGATGTCTTCACGAATACTGACATGGACTTCTTTATCTATATCATATTTATTATTCGCCAGTTTATCCTCAATACTGGCAGAACTCATAATGCCCTCTTTATCTGGATAAGATCGCGAAGTATTTCCGAGAAGGCAACTCTATCTTTCATTGAATTCTTAAGCAGTTTCCAGATTTTCTTTTTTGGTTTGCCATCATTGGTGAAGATTTTATTGGCTAAATCGCAGGCTAGCTCAGGGTACTGGCTGTAGATCCGGGAGTTTTCCAGGAAAAGGGAAGCCTTTTTAAAGGTCTTTAAATCCTTGAGGACAAAGCTTTGTTTTAACAGCTCAGGGTAGCAAGAAAGAGACTTCCTGGAGAAGTCTCGCTTTTGCTTAGCCCTTATAACAGCTTCGGCTGCTGCTGTCCCTGAAGCAATGGCGAAGTTGGCTCCCTCTAGGGTCAGTCCAGTGGCCAGGACAAAAGATGCAGCATCACCGGCCACCAGAAACCCGTCTGAATAGAGAGTAGGTATCATTGCCTTTCCGGAAGTGGGGATAAGGTGTGCTGAATATTCCACAAGATTACCTCCTGCAAGCAAGGCTGCCACTGATGGATGCTGTTTGAAATTCTCGAGAAGGTCATTTGCTCCGATTTTCTTCTCACACAAGGCACTTAGCTGAGCTACGATTCCCACTGATAGGCTTTCTTTATTGGTGTAGATGAAAGCGCCGCCAGGGATCCCTCTAGTAAAGGATCCGATGAACTCCCAGGCGATACCTTCTTCTCCTGACAGGTTAAAGCGTTGTTCGAGAAGATGGCGGGGTATTTGGATGACTTCCTTTACACCCTGTTTTATATCCCGCGGTAAAAGCTTGCCTCTTAGTCCTGCCTTATCTGTAAGGTCAGAATTTACCCCATCGCAGGCAATCACCACACTGGCAGGAAGCTCATCTCCTCCTGCCTTTATTCCTGCAACTGTGTTCCTGTCCCAGAGGAGATCCTCAGCCTGAAGTCCGGTGGCGATGATCGCTCCTGCCTGCTCCGCTTTGGAGGCAAACCAGTGGTCAAACTTGGCGCGCAGTACAGAGAAACCATTGTAGGGAGGCTCCCCGAATTTCTTGGTGGTGAATTCAGCAGATAAAGAAGAATCCTGAGTGAGTAAGGAAAATCTATGGCGATGAATGTATCTTTCAATCGGAGCTTCTTCCCAGAAACGTGGAAATAGCTGAAATAAGGTAGGCCCGTAGAATGCCCCACCCCACATATTCTTTGCTCCGGCGAATTTCCCCCTTTCCACTATTAATGTCTCTAAGCCAGCCTTTGCCAGGCTATAACCGCATGTACAACCTGCAGGGCCTGCTCCAACCACAATAGCATCAAATCTTTGTTTCACAATTATTACCCATATTGATTACCTGAAAGCAGCCATCTCTAATAGTTGCTGCCCGATTGTCAACTGGTGCATCTGTGTTGTGCCGCCAAGTATAGTCGCTGTGATAGCGTCTTGATAGTGGTGACCTACAGGATAATCGTCAAAAGTGCCAAATGAGCCGTGAATCTTGACTGCTTGTGATGTGATCCAGAGAGCTGTCTCAGTCGCAAAATACTTGGCATAGGACATCTCTTTTATATGGCGAATGCCGCGGCTCTTCAGGTCAGCAGCACGATAGATCAACCATCTGGCTGCCTCAATCTTTGTTGCCATTTCAGCAATTATCTCCTGTATCAATTGGTGGCCGCCGATGGGCTTTCCAAACTGGACTCGTTCCTTGGCATACTTTATACTGGCATCGAGGCAGCTCTGTGCAATACCTAGGGCGCCAGCAGCAAGGAACAGGCGGGCAGTGTCAATGCCCCGCAGTGCATCCCTCAAGGCACGTCCAGTCTCCCCAACCTGGTTCTCCAGTGGCAGTTCAATATCAATGAACCTTAAAGAACCTTCACTGCCGCCCCTCCAACTTATTCTTCCCTTCTGAGGTTTACTGGAAAAGCCTGGTGTGCCTCTCTCAACAATGAAACTGGCCAGGCCTTTAAGTCCCTTACTCTTATCTGTTTGGGCAATAAATAGCACGACATCAGCGATTTCTCCGTTGGTAATGAAGACCTTGGTACCATTGATGACCCAATGATTACCGCTGCGAACTGCGGTTGTCTCGATCATAGAAGAATCGCTCCCAGCATTGGGCTCAACTACAGCTCCGGATAGAATTAAATCTCCTCTACATACCGGGGGAAGATATTTCTGTTTCTGCTGCTCAGACCCAGCATCGAGAAGGTTGGTTGCTGGCTGGATAGGACCACTCATTGCCGCCTGCGTTACGGCAAGGCTTGCCCAACAGAGTGCCTCCCAGATAATAGCTGAGGTAACATAATCCAGCCCTAATCCGCCATACTCCTGGGGCATATGGGGAGCCAGCAGCCCTTGCGAAGCCATCTTTTTTATGATGCTGGAGTCGAATTTCTCCTGACGTTCATTCTCCTTGAGTGTCGGCAGAATCTCCTGCTCAGCGAACTTCCGAGCCATATCCCGGAACATTCTCTGTTCTTCAGTTAGTTCAAAGTCCATTTTTTTATCCTCCAGAGATTAAAACTGTTTTTACAGACATCTTCATTCTTTTTTTTCCACAAACTCAATCAGGACACCGTGAGTTCCTCGAGGATGAAGGAAAATGCTCATTCCCTCGGCACCTGGTCTTGGATCACCAAGAACATTAATACCTTTGGACTTGAGCGAGGCAACCTCTGCGTTGATATCGTTCACTTCATAACAGATGTGGTGGAAACCCTCGCCGTGTTTTTCCAGGAATTTTGCAATAACCCCTTCGCTTCCAACAGGCTGTAGGAGCTCGATTAAAGCATTGCCAATTTCGACCATACTCACTTTAATCGTCCCATCGCCGCCAATTATGGGGTCAGCCGATTCCAGACCGAGGATCGAGCGATAAAACTTTCTCGCCTCTTCAAGGTTCTTCACTGCTATTCCCAAATGACTGATTTGCTTTATCATCTACAGCCTCCAATTTGTGTTTCTTCTTTTCAATCTATTGCTTAAAAACTTATAACACAGGAAAAATTTGATGTCAAAAATTACAATTTGTTCTCGCAATTTATGGGCAATTCTGGCATAATTCATGAGTGCTTCCTTCAATAGTTGGTTTCACAGAAATCGATATCAATGCTTCAGTCATTCACGAAAAGAGACTAAAGGGAGCTAACGTTGTAGTTTATTTTCTTATCTATTCGGATAGGAGTTTTGTTCCTCTGTTGTGTCAGTTGGGTCTGTCCTTTGTTTCCTCTTAATGTGATTAAATAAAATGGTTCAGGAAGAAGAAACAAGAGTATTACTGGGCAATGTTGCCATAGCAAGAGGGATTATTGAAGCTGGATGTCATGTAGTTACATCCTACCCAGGCACACCCAGCTCTGAGATTATTCCTGCTGTTGTAGTATTCAAAAAAGAACTTGGCCTGGATACTTACATTGAGTGGTCAGCAAACGAGAAGGTCGCCTTTGATAACGCATTGGCAGCAAGCTTGGCTGGGAAAAGGGCAGCAGTAGCCATGAAGCAAGTAGGTCTTAATGTTGCTTCTGACTCTCTTTTGAGTTCAGCATATACTGGTGTTATCGGGGGATTGATCATAATTAGTTGCGATGACCCTGGACCTCAGAGCTCGCAAACCGAACAAGATTCCCGGTTCTTTGCCATGTTTGCAAAGGTGCCTGCATACGATCCATCGACTCCTCAAGAAGCGAAGGAGATGGTGAAAGAAGCGTTTGAGCTTTCAGAAACGTTCCAGATTCCTGTACTTTTGCGCCCTACACTCAGGGTTAGTCATGCAAGGCAGAGTGTGAGGCTTTTACCTCCTGGCGTTTTCGATCGGCCGGCGGATTTTAAAAAAGATCCAAAGCGATGGGCAGCGACTCCAAGATACCGTCTTTTGCTGCATACAGAGTTAAATGAAACTCTTCGAAGAATTAAGGAAAGATTTGAACACGATACCAAATGGAACTTTGAGGTAGGGAAACGCCATGACGCATCCCTTGGCCTCATTACCTGCAGTGTGAGCTTTACTGTACTCATGGATCTCCTAGAGGAGCTGGATTTAAAGAATGTAGTCAATATCCTGAAAATCGGGACCCCTCATCCTCTCCCACAAAAGAGAGTTGCAGAGTTTATAGAAAGACATAAAAAGGTCTTGGTGATTGAGGAGCCAGATTCTGTCATTGAGTTTCAAATCATCGATAAAAGTAAGGTGCTTGGGAGAATAACCGGCCATGTTCCACTCCAGGGAGAACTTACTCCTGATGTGATTTATGATATCTTGGTAAAGGTCTTGAGAGAGTTTGGAATAGCTAGATTGGAGAAGAGCACGGATACAAAGCTTGATAAATTCATCGAAGACCTTAAGCTTCCTATTCGAAGGCCGACCTTATGTGCCGGCTGTCCGGAGAGGGCGGCGTTTTTCGCGATTAAAAAGGCTTTCCCAAAGGCAATATATCCGAGCGATATAGGTTGTTATACGCTCGGGCTAAATCTTAAAGCAGTAGATACAGTTATCGATATGGGGGCTGGAATCACATTGGCAAGTGGATTTTATCAAGCTTATCATCAGGATAAAAACGATATTCCCATAGTTGCAACCATGGGTGACTCGACCTTTTATCATTCAGGCACTTCTTCACTTTTAAGTGCTGTCTACAACAATGCGAGATTTATTTTAGTCATTCTGGACAATGAAATAACTGCTATGACAGGGATGCAGCCTACTCCTGGCTTGGGAATAACGGCTGACGGGAGCAAGGGTGGGAAAGTTCCGTTAAAGGAATTGATTAAAGGATGTGGTGTAAAATGGATAAAGACCATAGACCCTTATGATGTGGAGAATTTAGTAAAGCTTTTGAAAGAGGCAGGAAAATATACTAAGAAAGACGATGGAGGGATAGCTGTGATTATTGCAAAGCATCCCTGTCTCATTCGATACCCAGAAGTGTGTGATGAAAATCCTGTTAAGGTAGAGATAACCGATGAATGCAACGGATGTAATTATTGCATCGATTTTTTTGAATGTCCTGCGCTTTATCTGAATGAAGAGAAAAATCGTGTCGAGATCGACAGAAGGTATTGTGTAGACTGCGGAGTTTGTATAAATGTATGTCCAAGAGGAGCTATTATTCCAACGCAAGGTTGCTCCAGTGGTAAGTAATTGAATGAAATATTTTTTTAATAAAACAATCATAACAAGGAGCAAAGTGACGAAGCAATCTCATACTTCTTTAATCTCTATTTCCATGAAAGAGAGAGCCACTGAGTCACTGTGTTACTGAGTTACTGAATTATGGTGTCAGCTATGAAAGTGCAGATTATACTGGCCGGGATTGGGGGGCAAGGAATATTGTTTTCTTCAAGAATATTTTCAGAGTTAGGGCTGAGACTGGGTTTGGAAGTCATG